>NZ_JBEBKJ010000110.1:0-7965 GCF_040079455.1 Methyloglobulus sp.
AAAGATACGCTGCAAAAGCGGGCATGGCGCTACCTATTGGCGGATCATCGTAAAGACCAATGTGCGGCCCCAGCAATCGGGCATTGAAATCAGAATCGGCAAACGGGGTTTTGGGTGCAAATAGCAGGATTTCTTGCGCTGCTGTTTGCGGGGCAATAGATTGGCTCCAAGCTGCGCTATTAAACTTAGCCTGCCGGACTGTTTCATAATTCCAAACCGGAACTATCAAATAGGGAAAACCGCAGGAAACCAGTCGTGGCGAATATTTTTTGTGGTCGAGTTCTGATTGTTTGATACCTAAAAAACTGGCCAGCTCTTCATCCGTCGGCGCAAAGCGATCAACGATTGAAACCACGGTACGGGCAAATTGCACAAACGTAGGTTTACCATCAGCCACTGAGATATTGGCATTAATTGCCCCAGCGTTTTGCTCCAGAACAATCGGCGTAATCCCTTCGTTTAAAGGAATATCGCCGCATAAGCCAAGGATATAAGCTGTGGCAATAATCGGATGTCCAGCAAAATCGAGTTCCTTTTTGGGGCTGAAAACGCGCATTTTGCGTTTGGTATCACTTTGCTCTGGATGAAAAACGAACACCGTTTCGGACAGGTTCAGCTCTCTTGCCAGCAGTTTCATGGTCGCATCACTCAAGCCGTCGGCATTGGGAAATACCGCTATCTGGGCACCGTTAAACAACTGCTTGGTAAATACATCGGCAATGTAATAATTGATTTTCATGCGTTCGCCTCTTCGTATGGACGACCTTGAGAAACACCAGTGGGCGTAACTTGTATTTCAACCCTGCCGTTTTGTATGCGAATAGGGTAAGTTGGTACGACGATGCTTTCATCTTCGAGACAAATGCCAGTCCTAAGGCTGAAATGTTGCTTGTACAACGGTGATGCAACCACAGGCTCACCCTTGATATCGCCAATCAGGCCACGGGATAACACGTTGGCTTTGCCAATGGGATCATAGTTATGGATTGCATAGACGGCTTGTTCTCTTGCTAAAAGGAAGATTGCCACTTGTTGCCCATCTACTAACGCGCACACGCCAGAGTCCGGTTGCAAATCATCAGTGCTACAAATATCTTTCCAAACAGACATCAAGCGACCTCCATCATTTTGAAATGCTTGCGTTCGTCATCGTCTGCAGGTCGGATTTGTCCTCTTTCCTCGACGAATACCACATTATCATCAGGCTGGTCGCTGTTGATAAAATGCCGGAAGCGTTTCAGTTTGTTTTCGTCTTCAATCGTGGTTTTCCATTCGCATTGATAGGTGTCGATGACATGTTCCATTTGTTGCTCTAACTGCTCGCACAGCCCGAGTTTGTCATCAATGACAACGCCTTTAAGATAATCCAGGCCACCTTCCATATTTTCCATCCACACCGAGGTGCGTTGTAGACGTGCTGCGGTGCGAACATAAAATATCAGGAAGCGGTCGATGTACTTGATGAGCGTTTCTTTATCCAGGCCAGTCGCAAACAAGTCAGCGTGACGCGGTTTCATGCCGCCATTGCCGCAGACGTACAAATTCCAGCCGTTTTCCGTAGCGATAACCCCAACATCCTTACCTTGTGCTTCCGCACATTCGCGGGTACAACCTGATACGGCAAATTTGATTTTATGGGGTGAGCGCAAGCCTTTGTAACGGTTCTCCAGTTCTATCGCCAAACCGACGCTATCGTCTATTCCATAGCGGCACCACGTACTGCCGACGCAGGATTTAACGGTACGTAAGGATTTGCCGTAAGCATGACCAGATTCAAAACCAGCGTCGATCAATTCTTTCCAGATATGCGGTAACTGGTCAACTCGCGCGCCAAACAAATCGACCCGTTGACCACCGGTAATCTTGGTGTAGAGCTTGTATTTTTTGCCCACTTGACCAAGCGCAATCAACATGTCAGGGCTGATTTCCCCGCCAGTGATGCGCGGTACGACGGAGTACGTGCCGTCTTTCTGCATATTCGCCAGAAACGTATCGTTGGTGTCCTGCAAGCCTAAATGCTCGTTCGCAAGTACGTATTCGTTCCAGTAAGATGCCAAAATAGAGCCGATGGCAGGTTTGCATATCTCACAACCTCGGCCTTTACCGTGACTTTCTAACAGCCCGTCGAAGGTCTTGATTTGTTCGACGACGACGAGGCTGTAAAGATCCTGGCGGGTATAGGGGAAGTGTTCGCAAATGTCGGTGTTAACTTCTATGCCGTGTTTCAGTAATTCACAATCCATCACCGACTTTAATAACGCCGAGCAACCGCCACAGCCGGTAGAAGCCTTGGTTTCTGCTTTCAATGCGCTAATTGACGTGCAGCCTGCTTCTATCGCCTGACAAATTGCCCCCTTAGTGACATCGTAGCAGGAGCAGATTTGGGCGGACATCGGGAGTGCATCTGGGCCTAAGCCAACCGATTCATCCGAACGGTGCGGTAAGATCAGCGAATCTGGATTTTCCGGCAGCTCAATACCATTTAAGCAATATTGCAATAATGTGCCGTAACCGGATACTTCGCCGACTAACACCGCACCTAGCAACTGCTTTTTGTCTTGACTAACGACCAGACGTTTATAGATTTCGCTGGCACCGTTTTGGTAGGTGTAAACCAATGATCCTTGCGACTTGGCATGGGCATCGCCGATGCTGGCGACATCAACGCCCATCAATTTGAGCTTGGTACTCATGTCTGCACCAGTAAAGCTGGCTTGCTCACCTGCGAGATCGGCAACAACAGTCCGTGCCATCGCATAACCCGGCGCAACCAGACCGTAAATCATGCCATTCCACAGCGCACATTCGCCGATAGCATAAATAGCGGGATCTGAAGTCTTGCATTGGTTATCAATTACGATGCCTCCGCGAGGGCCAACTTCCAGGCCACTAGCGCGGGCTATGTCATCACGCGGACGAATACCTGCTGAAAATAGTACGATGTCGGTTTCAAGCTCTTCACCGTCAGCAAAACACATCTTGTTGACGCACAGATCGCCGTCGATGATCTGCGTTGTGTTTTTGCCGGTATGCACTTGCAAGCCCAAGGCTTCCACCTTGCGGCGCAGCATCGCACCACCCGCTTCATCCAACTGAACTGCCATCAGGCGTGGCGCAAATTCGACGACATGTGTTTCCAAGCCCAGGTCGGTTAATGCCTTAGCAGCTTCCAAACCTAATAAGCCACCGCCGACGACAACACCGATTTTGCTGGATTTTGCAGCCTTCGCCATCGCTTCAAGGTCTTCAATCGTGCGATAAACTAGGCAATTTGGCCTGTCGTGGCCTGGAACGGGAGGCACAAAAGGGTAAGAACCCGTTGCCAGAACCAGTACGTCATAGGCAATAGTGATGCCTAAGGCCGAAGTGACGGTCTTGCTGTTGCGGTCTATGTGGTCAGCTTTGTCACCTAAATGGATTGTGATGCCGTTGGCTGCAAAAAAATCTTCATCGGCTAAAGCCAAATCGGCTGCGGTTTTTCCAGAGAAAAAGGCGGATAAATGCACTCGGTCATAAGCTGCCCGTGGCTCTTCACAGAACGTCGTAATGTGATAATTGTCTTTGCACTGGCTTGCCATGAGACTGGCCAGAAAATTCTGACCCACCATGCCATTACCGATAACAACCAATGATTGTTTTTTAGTCATAATTTACCTCGACAATCCAACTGCTACTTACTGAAATGTTAAATATGCTCGATAGCTAAGAATCTCCTGACAATTTAGTCAGGGTAAATTTTGTAAAAGCCCGTAAGTAACGAGCGCTAAATTTAAATGTTTGGACAAAAAAAAACGTCTATAAACGCGAGGGTGTTAATAACAACACCTGTTGTTTAATCGACGCCTTTGTCAGATTGCTCAGCTATAAGCTTATTGATAGGCTCTATTTCACAATATGCCCTCTAATAATTGGAAAGCATAAGTTATGCCAATTTTTATTACCAGTATCGTAAAATTTATTATTGATAATTATTACAGAAAGTTACAGATAAAATAAAAATCTATTTTAGATGGTTTCATAAAATTATTCAGCTAACCACACCAACTTATGCACAAATAATGTGCAATAACACTGAGGTTTGCACCAAGAAAGATCGAATATTGCTGCATTAGTGAAGTCATGCACCAAAATGGACGCAACAACATCACCTAGGTATAGCCAGTATTGATTCTTATGGGTGGCATAATTATTGCTTTGGCATGATTAACCTTTTTATATTTTGGCTGGAGCTAGTCACAATGTCATCACCAAAACTCAACCTGTTCTCATTTTCGGGGAACATTAAAATCCTCCACATGACCTGGATGGCGTTTTTCATCAGCTTTGTCGTGTGGTTTAACCATGCACCATTGATGCTGGCAATTGCTAAAACCCTGAACCTAAGCCAGCCGGAAATAAAAACCATTCTGATCTTAAACGTGGCGCTGACCATTCCAGCCCGTATTGTTATCGGTATCCTGGTTGATAAGTTCGGCCCTAAACGCACTTATTCGACTTTACTGGCATTGGGTAGCATTCCCTGTTTCATGTTTGCTACGGCAGATAGCTTTGAGCAATTGGCGTTGGCTCGATTCCTAATGGGTTTTATTGGCGCTGGTTTTGTAATAGGCATCCGCATGGTCGGCGAGTGGTTTCCGGCAAGACAGGTCGGAATCGCCGAAGGCATTTATGGTGGTTGGGGTAATTTTGGCTCGGCAGCAGCAGCGATTGCTTTGCCGTCCTTTGCATTGCTTTTTGGCGGTGATGAAGGCTGGCGTTATGCTATTGGTTGCACAGGGGTTATCTCATTGTCCTATTCAGTCGTGTATTTTTTTAGTGTGTCCGATACGCCTAAAGGATCGACTTACTTCAAACCGAAAAAAGCGGGGGCGATGGAGGTCAGCAGCATTTGGGATTTGTTCTTTTATATAGCGATGAACATCCCTTTGTACGCCACCCTGAGCTTGCTTACCTGGAAACTTTCATCATCTGGTGGCTCAAACTACACCAATCTAATATCAGACACAGCGGCCATTTTTATCCACATCGGCATTTGGTGTTTATACGTGTATAACGTGTATAAGATTATCCATGTGAATGAGGAACATCTACAAAAACCAGTGGCAGAAATCCACAAATACAAGTTCAAGCAAGTTGCCGTCCTGGATTTGGCTTATATGATTGCTTTTGGTTCTGAATTGGCTGTCGTGTCAATGTTGCCGATATTTTTCTTTGAAACTTTTCATGAATCGCAAGACATTACCATGGTCGAAGCGGGTTTGCTGGGTGGCAGTTTTGCCTTTATTAACCTTGTTGCCCGCCCGGCTGGCGGCTGGCTTAGTGATAAGTTCGGGCGTAAATTATCACTGACTGTTTTTATGGCGGGGATGTCAGCAGGTTATTTCACTATGTCATTTATTGATTCAGAATGGCCGATTGCCGTTGTGGTATTGCTTACGATGTCATGCTCTTGCTTTGTTTCCGGCGGCTGCGGTGCAGTGTACGCCATCGTGCCACTAATCAAACGCCGTATGACCGGTCAGATTGCAGGCATGGTAGGTGCGTACGGCAATGTCGGCGGGGTATTGTTTTTGACGATTTTATCGTTCGTCACCCCCAATATCTTTTTTTTGGTGATGCACGGCGTTGCTTTGGCTGTCTTGTTAGCTGTCCAATTTATTGATGAACCCAAGGGCCACATGGCTGAAGTCCAGGAAGATGGGTCGATTGAGATGATTGAGTTGAATTAATAAATCACATCCATGCCCACAACTTCACTCAAGGTCAGTGTCGGTTTTGCTACCGATAAAGGGATAAAAGACGACAATGAAGATTTTGTCGGCTCGATTATCCCGAATGAACCGCAATTGACCCATAAAGGTATCGTTGCTGCCATTGCCGATGGCATGAGCGGCAGTGATGCTGGCAAACAGGCCAGCCAATGCTGTATCGTCAGTTTCCTGAGTGATTATTTCAGCACACCTGATTCCTGGTCGATCAAACAAGCTGGGCAAAAAGTGCTTTCTGCGACTAATTCCTGGCTGTATAGCCAAGGACAAATCCGTTACCAATCGACCAAGGGCATGGTCAGTACCTTAAGCATTATTATCCTGAAATCAACGACGGCATATTTATTCCATGTTGGTGATTCTCGAATTTACCGCTTACGTAGAGGTAATTTCGAACAGATCACCCGTGACCATCGTATCTGGATTTCCCAGGACAAGAACTACCTTAGCCGAGCGATGGGCATAGAACCCAGGTTGGAAGTTGACTACAAATCTATTCCCTTGGAGCGGGGCGACCTGTTTTTGATGACCACGGACGGGATACATGATTTTATCGACGATAAAACCCTAAAGATATTACTGACAGAAAGCACAGACTTGACCCTGGTGGCTGAGAAGATTCTGCTACAGGCCAAGCATAACAAAAGTGATGATAACCTGACCTGCCAACTGCTCAAGGTTGATGGCTTGCCCGAAGCCAAGGAAGATGAAATCCTGCGTCGTCATGCCAATCTGCCGTTTCCACCTCTGTTACAATCGGGTACGATGTTGGATGGCTATCGCATCGACGCGGAACTACATGCCAGCAAACGCACCCAAATTTATCGTGCTCTGGACACCCACACCAACACCCAAGTCATCTTAAAAACGCCGTCCATTCTCTACGACGACGATACGCTTTTTATCGAACATTTTTTGCATGAAGAATGGGCTGGAAAACGGATTGACCATAACAATGTTTTAAAAATCATCACAACTGACCGCCCCAAAAGCGCAGTGTATTATGTTACCGAATATCTGGAAGGGCAAACACTCAGGTCTTGGATGAGCGCAAACCCCAAAGCCGACATCATCACGGTTCGGAAAATAGTGGAGCAAATAGCCAAGGGACTTCGCGCATTCCACCGCAAAGAAATGCTGCACCAGGATCTAAAGCCCGAAAACATCATGTTCGACAAATATGGCGTGGTTAAAATCATCGACTTTGGTTCGGTTAAAATTGCCGGTATCGCCGAAATTGCACCACTATCTTTCAATAGTGACGATAACATCTTGGGCACCTTGAATTACACCGCACCCGAATACCACTTAGGCCAGCGCGGAACCGTAAAATCAGACCTTTACTCCTTGGCTGTAATTACTTATGAGATGCTGAATGGTGCATTGCCATTCGGCCAGGATATGCCGGAAAAACCCAGCCAAGGCTATCTTGCCAACTTACGCTATGTACCCAGTTTTCATCATAATCCTATGGTGCCCATCTGGATTGACGGCGCATTAAAAAAAGCCAGTTCAATTACGCCAGGATTGCGTTATGAGGAATTATCGGAATTTCTTTACGACCTTAATAACCCCAACCCTAGCTTTGTGCGTCCTGAAGATAATATCCCTTTGCTACAACGTAATCCCTTACGTTTTTGGCAAGGTTTATCTGCAATCCTCATCATTATTAACTTAATCTTATTGTATTTTTTGGCATCAGTAAAATGAGCTCTCGATATTTGAGTATCGTCAATTACGGCACTAAACAGTAAGGCTGTAGGGCGGGCTCAAGCCAATCCCAATAAACAATCAGCTTAAACAATCAACGGCAAGCAATATTTTTACTGAGAGAGTACGGAAATAACCTAAATTAAATCCAACCTGACAAGTATCCTAAAAACTCGGTAACTATCAGATAGGAATTGGGCCAGTACATAAATATCTGCAAACACAGGCAGCTTTATCCTTAGGATACGCGCCAATTCACCTCCCTATATATTTACCTCATTTAGCTTTTTTTTCATGGACTGACGGCTCCGATGGGTGATGCAATGGTATCGGCGCAGGTTCCGTAATCATTTTATCGACATGTTGAGGTGGCCTTTCATGAACTGGTGGCGGCTCGGCGACAATTTTTGCTTCATGTGCGGTCGGGCGCACTACTTCCTGTGATCTCTCTGAGATTGACGGAGCGTCTATTTTTGGCTGATGCATT
>NZ_JBEBKJ010000111.1:0-7678 GCF_040079455.1 Methyloglobulus sp.
GTTTGGGCTAGGTTCTTCCAGGACATAGGCTATTGCTCGAACTTGAATAAAGGCTTATTTTACCCATTTTGGGGCTTGAGGTCGTGCAAAGGTCTCATCCTATAAAGTCACGATTTTTCTTTGCCTGCCGGCTTAATCAACCTTATCCCCAGTTCTTTCAATTGCTCATCCGTCACCACCGCAGGCGCACTGACCAATGGACAAGCCGCCGATTGGGTTTTAGGGAAAGCAATAACATCACGAATGGATGTCGATCCGGTCATCAGCATGACTAATCTGTCTAAACCAAACGCCAACCCACCGTGCGGTGGTGCGCCATATTTCAGGGCATCTAACAGGAAGCCGAATTTTTCCCGTGCCTCCTCCTCGCCTATGCCTAAAATCCCGAATACAGTCTGCTGCATGGATGTACGATTGATACGGATGGAACCGCCGCCGACTTCCGTACCGTTCAACACGAGGTCGTAAGCGCGGGATAAAGCCGTACCAGGATTGGCGACCAACTCTTCCACTGAACAGCTAGGCGCGGTGAACGGGTGATGGATGGCATTAAAGCGTCCGCTTTTTTCATCCCAATCGAACATGGGGAAATCGACGACCCAAACGGGTTTCCATTCACCTTGTAACAAATTGAGGTCATGGCCTAATTTAACGCGTAATGCGCCCATTGCCTCGTTGACGATGCTGGCTTTGTCCGCGCCGAAGAAGATCAAATCGCCATCCTGTGCGCCTGTTTTTGCCAACACACTGGCCCAGACTTCAGCGGGGGCAAACTTGACAATTGGCGATTGCAAGCCGTCGATGCCAGCGGCAAGGCCGTTGACTTTGATATAAGCTAGCCCTTTCGCACCATAAATGCTGACAAATTTGGTTAAATCTTCAATATCTTTACGGCTGAGTTTGTCGCCACCGTTAGGTACGCGCAAGGCTACAACACGACCTTTTGGATCGTTAGCAGGCGCAGAGAACACTTTGAAATCAACGGCTTTCATGTCATCGGCAATATCTACCAATTCCAGCGGAATCCGCAAATCAGGTCTATCGATACCGTATTTGGAGACAGCCTCCTGATAACTCATGCGCGGAAATTTGGCATCCAGCTCTACGTTAATCACTTTGGCAAATAACTGGCGGATCATCTCTTCCATCACGTTCATGATCTCGTCCTCGTTCATGAACGAGGTTTCAATATCCAACTGGGTGAATTCCGGCTGGCGGTCAGCACGCAAGTCTTCGTCGCGGAAACAACGCACGACTTGATAATAACGATCCATTCCCGCAATCATCAACATTTGCTTATAAAGCTGCGGCGATTGTGGCAAGGCAAAAAAGGCGTTTTCATGGGTACGGCTAGGCACGATGTAATCGCGTGCGCCTTCCGGCGTGGCTTTGGTGAGATAAGGTGTTTCAATTTCAAAAAACTCGTTATCGTCCAGAAAGTTGCGTAACACCCGCGTCACATCACGGCGCACTTTCATTTTTTCCTGCATGGCAACGCGGCGTAAGTCGATGTAACGGTACTTTAAACGTAATTCCTCGTTGACTTCTATATCGCTTTCTATCGGGAAAGGTGGCGTTTCCGACTCGTTCAGCACTTCGATGTGTTTCGCCAGTATTTCGATTTCGCCAGAAACCATATTAGTGTTACTCGTACCTTGAGGACGGTCACGCACGAGTCCTGTGATGGCGAGTACATATTCGCTACGGACGTGTTCTGCTGTAGCAAAAGCATCCGCCACATCAGGATCAACGACCACTTGCACTAACCCCGCACGATCCCGAAGGTCGATAAAAATCACGCCGCCATGATCCCTGCGTCTATGTACCCATCCACAGATGGTTACGGTTGCTCCTAGCTGTTGTTTATTAAGTTCTCCGCACTTATGGGTACGCATAGTAATCTCTGGATTGTTGGTTTAATGTGGAATGGGCAAAAGGGTGTGGTACACCCATCTTCATGAGGATTTTCAGTCACTGGAACTGGTTGAACTCGCTACAGGGGACGCACTCGTTGAACTGCTGCTAGAACTGGCAGGGCTTGCCGTATCGCCAGCGACATTCTTTTTAATGCCGCTTTTAAAGTCGGTTTCATACCAACCTGCACCTTTTAATCTGAACCCCGATGCGGAAATTTTTTTCGCTAAGTCCGGTTTTTTGCAGGCGGGGCATTCAGTCAGTGGTGCGTCACTGAATTTTTGTAAGGCCTCGTAGGCGTGGCCGCAGGAGCGGCATTGATATTCGTAAATTGGCATAATGGCTCCATTAAAAAATCCATTAAATCCTAGTAATGGGGTGCATTAGTAGGTTTTACAAGACTCTTAGCTATAAAATGAGTGCTATTTTACAGACATCCACTTAAATAATGAAAACATTAACCATTACCCGTCCCGATGACTGGCATGTACACGTCCGAACTGGCGCGATTTTGAAAGCCGTGTTGCCGCATACCGCCCGGCAATTTGCCCGTGCCATCATCATGCCGAACTTGAAACCACCCGTCACGACGGTTGAACAGGCCTTATTGTACCGCGATGAAATACTGACAGCCGTGCCGATGGGCGTGGATTTTACCCCGCTTATGACGCTGTACCTGACCGCTGCGACCACAGAAGCAGAAATAAAAAAAGCGGCGGAATCCGAACACATCCATGCTTTTAAGCTTTATCCGGCAGGTGCAACTACCCATTCAGATTCGGGTGTTGGCGATATTAAAGCCGTCTATCCGTTGTTTGCAGCGATGGAAAAATATCATATTCCGTTGCTGATTCACGGTGAAGTCACCGATGCAGATTGCGATATTTTCGATAGAGAAAAGGTTTTTATAGACAGGTATTTAACGAATATTGTCGAATGCTTTCCCGATTTGCGGATCGTCTTTGAGCATGTCACGACCGCCGAAGCAGTGCAATTTGTCGAGTCTGCCAGCCACCACGTAGCCGCAACCATTACGCCACAGCATTTATTGTATAACCGCAATGCCTTGTTCGTCGGGGGCATCCGTCCACATCATTATTGTTTGCCCATATTGAAGCGCGAACAACATCGTTTAGCATTAGTTAAAGCCGCAACCAGCGGCAATCCAAAATTCTTTCTGGGTACGGACAGCGCACCGCACACCACCGAAACCAAAGAAAATGCTTGCGGTTGTGCCGGCTGCTATACCGCACCGATTGCGTTAGAACTCTATGCCGAAGCCTTTGAAGCAGCGAATGCGCTTGATAAATTAGAAGGCTTCACCAGCTTTTACGGCGCAGACTTCTACCGCTTACCCAGGAACACCCGTACGATTACCTTGGAAAAAACCAATTGGGACGTACCTTCAAGTTACGGTGAAAATGGTGTTTCGATTACTCCACTGAAATCGAATGAGCAGATGCACTGGAAAGTTCAATAAAATAGTAGTCAAGTAATGTATGGGCTGTCAAAGAATCCAAGTAAGGTGCGCGTGCGTACCTTCCGAAATTTAGAGGTACGTACGCATCCCTTGACTTCGCCAGTCTACTTCGGTGAAAGAGCGTTCAATAAACTTCCTACGGGGTAGGCTCAACGATGGTAATTTCAGACGATCTATTTGAAGCTTACCTCAAGTGCAAGACAAAAGCCTACCTATTGTTCCTCGCAGATCCTGGTTGGCTTCGTCTCACCGATTCTATTGGCGAATGGCAATGGAAAATTAGAAATGACTTTAGGCGCGAGTACATCAATACGCTTACCTCTGAGAACCAAAATGTATATTTCATTGGAGCTCTAACGAAAGACCAACTCAAATTCCGAGAATATCAATGGATCATCAACCCGGAAATCACAAGTGAGGATTTGGCGTCTAAGCCTGATCTACTCGAAAACACATCATTTCACTCCCCAAAAACAAGCAATGGCAACTATATGATCTTGCCCTGATTTCACGGACACCCCACTAAGCGACTTTTTTATTTTCATTCACTTCAAACGCAACTGGGCTGAGATAGCCTAGTTTTGAGTGAAGCCGTTTGCGATTGTAATATATTTCAATATATTCGAACACTTGGTACTTAGCTTCTGATCGGGTTTGAAACCGTTCGCCGTGGACGGCTTCGACCTTAAAGCTGTGATTCCAGCTTTCCATGGCTGCATTGTCGTAGCAGTCGCCTTTCTTGCTCGTGCCACAGATTAGCGGGTGTTTCTGGAACAGTTCCTGGTAGGCGGCCGAACAATATTGGCTGCCCCGGTCGGAGTGAACAATCACGCCTGTTGGCAGCCTCCGATGCCATAACGCCATGACTAGGGCATCACAAACCAGCGTTGCCGTCATGCGTTCGGCGATTGCCCAGCCAATCACCGACCTGGAATAAAGCTCAAGCACGACCGCCAAGTACAGCCAGCCTTCATCCGTCCAGATATAGGTGATATCCGACACCCACTTCTGGTTTGGCCCGCTTGCACTGAAATCCTGCGCCAATAAGTTAGGGGCAACCGGCAATGAGTGCTTGCTGTTCGTGGTCGCCTTGTATTTCCTGGCCGCCCTCGCCCGCCAACCATTGTCACGCATGATCCTGGCCACCCGGTGCCGACCTGCTGTCTTGCCTTCGTCTTGGAGCCGCCGGGCGATCCTGGGCGCACCAGGCCGGCCTTTTCCATCGTCAAACACCCGTTTGATTTCAGCCTTCAGCAGCTGCCTCGCTTGGTCTCTGGCTGAAGGTGGACGCTGTTTCCAGCCATAATAACCGCCACGTGAAACCGACAGCAGGCGGCACATCAGTTCTACCGGGAATTGTTTTTCGTTAGTCTTAATCATGGCGTACTTCACTTTGGCAGTTTTGCAAAGTACGCTGCCGCCTTTTTTAGGAAGGCCGCCTCGTCTTCCAGGCGGGCATTTTCCCGTTTAAGGCGGGACAGCTCGGCTTGCTGGAGCTTTTGCTCTTCAAAGGGTTGCCCCCTGTATTCCGACGCTTTGTACGCCATGAGTACAACATTGCTTCGGCGAGGCCTAAATCCTGCGCCACCTTGGGGATGCCATCTCGGTCAGCTCGCTCTAATGCTTGTTCTTTAAATTGGGATGTGTATTTGTTGCGTACCGTTTTTCTGGCTTCTTCTTTTTTTGTTTTCATTGTTTACCTCGGTTTTAGAGATTACTCTCTTAGCCGAGTGTCCGCTAGATTGGGGCAAGATCACCCTTCAATAAGGAGATGAAGAATCTTGTTCAAGAATTTGCTGAGCTTATGAGAAAGATAATCGCTACCGTCGATAAATATGGTCTAAAAAAGTATTTTCTTAAGAAACATATTGCGGATGTAGAACAGTTTTATAGAACAATTTCGAAGCATAAATTTGAAACGGCATCAGCAAAGAAAGCTCAAACACGCTTTAAAAAAAATCGGAATAGTCTTTTTACTTTTCTAGAATTCGACGGTGTCCCCTGGAATAATAATAATGCCGAACATGCGGTCAAAGCTTTTGGAAGAGGAATTCATGACATCGTTGATGGAAGAACCAGTGAAAATGGCATCAATGAATATTTGGTACTCTTAAGTATTAATCAAACTTGCGAGTATAGGGGCATCGATTGGAAGACCGCGTCCCCGACGCCAAAACCGTCTGGTTGTTTCGGGATCGGCTTAAGGCCTTGCTTGGGCATGGTCGAGGTGTTGTTTGCCCGTTTTCATCAACAACTGGCAAAGCAAGGCTATATTGCCCAGGCTGGGCAGATAGTCGATGCCACCTTTGTCGAAGCGTCACGGCAGCGCAATGGCCGTGAAGAAAACGCCCAGATCAAGGCCGATGAAGCCCCGTCCGCCTGGGACGAGGCATACCCTAAGTCCAAAAAGCCATGCGCCGCCAGAAAGACACTGACGCACGCTGTACAAAGAAGAACCCTTCGTGGAGTCAACTTATTCAGTGTTTCCTAAAGAAAGTTAGGCGTTTGGCAAGTAGAAAGGCAAAAAAAAGCGCATTACTTATCCGAGGGGATAAGATAATGCGCAATGCCTTAACGAGAAAGCAGCTATACCACGAGGAGCCAACGACACATTTTACTGTGCATGCAATATTTAAAGCAGTTATCGTGCCATTTTTTAATCTCGCCAAATAATTTAATTACTACTTATAAATCATAATGTTAAATTTTTATGGCAGGTTGAGGTAGTATTTTAAGAGCTAACTTAACACGCTAAAAAACAGCAAAAAGTGACTTTTTTTGTCTTATATTACAAAAATGGAGTTCAGCGGTTACTGAGCAGACTCTGACAAAGGGGGTAATGCGTGATTTTATTATCCTCACATCATCCACTCCAGCAAAAGAGCAGAAATAATTACCATTATTGTTTTGCTAACAATGTTTTTACATAAAAAGAGACCATTGCACGGACAGCAGAAGCGTAAGCGATCCATTAACCGCATGGTCAAGGATTATGTTAGGGTTCGCAAGCGCACCCTCAACCTACGATTAACCCAACGTACGCGGTAGCAATTTTATCGGCTGAGGTGAAAAAAGAATCGGTGGCAACTACCAAGCCGACAACAAAAACAATGATTATCCCAATAGGATGTTTTTTAATACGGTCAATTGTTTTTTTGGCAGATGAGCTAGGCATAGTGTGGATTGACCCTACGCAATCGCTCTGTGCAAATGATCCGGCAGCACCTAAGCCACGATGTCAAACGGGTATAACCTGCCATTGTTTTTGTTGGAGCGGGACAAGTTTGGCGATAGTGATAAAATCACGGTCATCATGCAACAGCAACAAACGGTTTTCCAGGGCAATTTGGGCAATACAGCAATCAATCGGGCTACGAACCGTCAGCCCTTGCCGACGTAAATTGAAGTAGATTAGCGCTGCCGCTCGCCACGTGACGGGTTGCGCTTCAATATAATCCTGCACGTCGAGATACTTGCTGAGCAATCCCCATTCCCGTTCATCACGGCAACCTTGCAACAACTCCAACTGTTGGAATCGGGTCAAAACAATGTCGTGTCCGCCGATTTCATCAACCAGCCGTTGGCTGTATTGCTGGGTTTTATCGCGGAACAGATGCACCCAAATGGAGGTATCAATCAGAACCATGCCGCAGCTCGCGCAGGCGCTTAGGGTCGTAATCATCGGCAAAGTCAATTTTGCCTGCCAGCTCAAATAGATTAAGTTTCTTGCGCGAACGGATTAATTCCCGCAAGGCTAAATCGATTAATTCGCGTTTGGTGCGCACACCGGTTAAGGTAGCGGCTTCCTTGACCAAGGTTTCATCAAGCACAATGTTGGTTCGCATGGCAATCTCCAATACACACTCAATGGTGTATTATACACCATGCACCGCTTTAGCGTCTCAACAAGATAGGTGTCGGATTTCGTTGATACCTATACAGCTTTTGTTTCCATGGTAAGTCGGAATCACTCCATCATAGCCAACAGGCGGGCTTGACCCCCCTCACGTGCTTGTAGCTCCGATTAGCGAAGCGTAATCGGAGGAAAGCAAACAATATTCATACGTACGATTACGATTACGATTACGCTTCGCTAATCGTACCTACGGCTCTGGACAACGCGAACGATGCGCCTCGTTCCTCGGCAGCATCCTATAAGCACATCTTATGGCCTTACTTGCTTGATTTGAAATGGTTTAATTAAACAGGACACTTCTAGAGGCAGATTTATAATGTCATTAGAGGTGACCATGAATATGAATAACATTCAAACGAAACGACCAA
>NZ_JBEBKJ010000112.1:0-7423 GCF_040079455.1 Methyloglobulus sp.
TCCATCAAGCTGTGGGTAGCCCTGACTAATTCAACTACCTTCCTAGAGTACCAACGGAAATATATATGTATCTTTACGTAAACACTCTCAAATATTTTAATAAAACTATGATTTTGCATTATTTTTTAAATTTTATCTCGTATGTTGGACATAGTGTAGATTGGCGCTGACATTACCTCGTACGGCGGGTTGTTTCCCGTATGTTGGCTATTTTGTAGGTGTGAGCTGACGTTAGGCAGCCCAATACCCCAATGGAGTTATATCCAGCCATTAAGTCCTTTCTTTCCAAGCACTTGGGTTTCTGCGAGCATGCAAAACAGCTAATACTGACAATTGGTGCTCATCTTCGATAAAGAAAATACCAAACGGGAACCGGTCTATTAAGATTCGCTGAATGTTCCCATGTATTTTGCGGTATCGCCCAGGGTTTCTGGTTATCCGTGCTAATCCACTTTCTACGCATAACAGAAAATCATCCCCCAAGCCTTTTCTTTGCGACTCGTACCAGCGATAGGCTTGGCCTAAGTCCTCCTCTGCTTCCGGTCGAACAAGAAGCGTTTTGCTCATTCTCCGGTAATCCGGTTTTTTACCTCGCTCCAAGATGAGCCTGATTCTTTATCTTCAATATACTTTGCTAACCGCAAATTAAGCAGTTCTTTTTGTTCGTCTGTTAAGGCGAACAAATGGTCATCATTAGCCACGCTATCCCATAATTCCTCTGCCAACAAAATACGTTCAGCATTACTAAGTTCCTGAATTTGTATAGCCATTTTATGTACCCTTGGGAATGCCTAAAGATACAAGTGTACCTGCTTCTTGTCGTTATGTTAAGTATCACGTACGACGGGTTGTAGGGCGGGTCGAGACCCGCCGCATTATATGGTTGTAAAATTCATAGCCATACCGTTATTACTGGTGGTCTTTAACGTCGGCCAATAGTTTGATCCTACCCAAATGTTTGGCTTTTGCGTAATACACGTTGTCGGCGGTAATCAATAGTGCGCCTTTGGTTTCAAGGGCAACTGCATGATATAGCGTGTCGAATAGGTGGTGGTTAAGGTCAATACTCAGCCTTATGGCTTGTTGGTAAATAGTCGGTTCGTCGGCAATTGCCATTTCGACTTCAAGCAAGTCAGCTAAATCCTGGTCGGCCTCAATGGGTTTTTTTCGTGCCAAAACGGCAGCGACTTCAGCTATAAAATGCGGTGGCTGGATTAATGGATAGCCAACCAGCAAAGCAATGGCTTTGTCGTAATGATCGTCGTTTTCCTGCAAAAACCATTTCAGGGCAACACTGGCATCGACGACAATTTTGTCATGCACGCAACTCTTCCCTTGCCGCGCGGATTTCTTCGTCAGTAACAGTTGGCGCATGTTTACGGCGCTCTAAAATCCTATCGATAGCCGCTTTGCTGCGTTGTTGTTTGTCTTTCCGTTCTATTGCTTCAACCATCAAGTCTGCAACGACTGCGCTTTTATTTGTGCCTTGGAAGGCTTGGTTAAACTTGTCTTTGATGTCATCAGGAATGCTGAAATTCATAGTGGCCATTGTTTCACCTTATTTTGTTGAATATTTCAACAATAATATCACTGCTGTTAAATAATGAATAAATTAAATCAGTAAAACGATTTTAGTCAACAGTTCACTTATCTTTCCAATTGACCGCTTATCGTTACAACCAAATGGCTTCTTGTTCTAACGCTTTGCCGCAGCGTTGCGAGAGTTGCCCCAATTTAATTAAGTCAGTGTTCAACGCATTCATGTTATCCAGCTTTTGCATGGCATTTTCAAATTGGACGCGGGTTTTAGACCAAACCTCAGCGTTGCCGTACACCGGCAATTTATTTTCCCAATCCGTGAACCAATAAAAATGTAACGTTGAACTGGGGTGAATCGTAGCGGCTAATCGGGCGTAATTAGCCAACCCGATACCGTCATAATCCGGGAAGAGGATCACGTCATTAGCTCGCTTTTGTTCCGAAAACCATTTAAGTACTATGTCGGATAATTGCCCGGCATAATAGACGAGACAGCCGTTAAACTCATCGGGCAACCAATCACAGCGATCAAATAATGCTTGGTTTTCAACCAATAACAAAGGGCGGTTACAAAACCACGCATTATTAGCACTAACCTGCATTGCGACCACACCCAAACGTTCAGTCAATTCCGAAGGCTTCATCGTGTTATCGCCACATTGCCAGACCACATCGCTATCCCAGGCTTTCATCAGTAAATAAAAACTGTCGTGGCCGGATTGTCCTCTTTTGCTGTCAAGGTCTGTGCCGATATTACGGCTACGCTTGGGTAGAAGCGATAACAAGAGCTCATCATCCAGTGGATGGAGCTGACGGACATAGTTGCTAATGTTTTGACGATCAATCAACCGATAAACTACGCCGTTGCCTTGTTTTTTGACTTCAATAAGGCGGGTATCAAGGGCAAACTGTTCCAATTCTTTGCGTTGGCTTTTGGTGAAATCCGACGCGTTAAGTGGTTGTTCGTTTGATAACAAGCGTTTTAAGGCTTCAGATAAAAGTGACATCAGGCTTGGTTCTCAGAGGGAATGGCTTCGAGAATTTGCCAATTTAGGCGGCTGATAGTGTTTTTACCTTGGACATTGCCGATAGGCACACAATAGCGTGCGGTAATTTGCGGTTCTGGGGAAGCAAAAATCAGCGAAAACCCGAACTCAGCCGCCGTTTCAATCAAGTTGCGCTGATTGTATTGATCGAGTGATGCGGCCTCATCCAAATAACAGGCTGTCTTGATTTGTTTACGTGGGTCTTGCATTTGGTTGAGCATGGCGAGGCCGGTGATGAGTTTTGCCATTAATACCGTACCGTTTGAGGCGGCACTGTCGATGTCCTCAAATTCGGCTGGCTCTTGGCCTTCCTTGGCAATGATAAAAACCAGCCGGAACAGATGCTCAACCCGCAAACTACCTCTGGCTTCGCCTTCTTTAATAAGTAAATCCTTCGCCTTATTAAGCTCTTTGTCGTCCAGCACCGCATTATGGTCGAATAGGTCGAAAGAATTGCCCGAATCGACCTGTTCTGAGGTTGAGATCAAGGTTTGTATCGCCTTGACCAAGGCATCTTCTTCCCTCGGTTCAATTTTAAAGACCTTAAGGTCTGAAAGCTGGCGGCGATTAATTTTGTTATTAAATTCCCGCATCCGCCGTTTGAATGACTCCAGGCTATTGCGTAAATCACGCAAAATGGCCGCTACCTGGACGACGGCTGAACGGGCTTTGCGCTCAATGGATGCTTGTTCCTGGCTGAGTTGCGCCGTGTAGTTGAACAAAGCAACTAACTCTTGTTCGGCAGAATCCTGGGTTTGGAACTTACTCACACCATCTTGATGTAATTTACCGAGTTGCAGACTTAGGTTGTCATCAATTTGCCGTAGCTTTTGGCAATCGCGGTTATAGTTTTCAATCTGGTCTGCTAAGGCCGACATGACCAATACCGCCGGTTCCATGCAAGGCAGAGAGGGTAGCTGTTCTAAAAAATTGAACGGCGGTTGTTGATCCAAGCGCTGATGGCGGGCAGCGTTAATGCGTTGATGTTGGTTTTGCAACTCACCTTGTTCAGTTTTAAGGCTTGTTTGCATTGCCGTGAGGCTTTTTTTGTTATCGGCCAATGTTGATTCTTCCTGATCAAGCCCAGCAATGTTCCGTTGTAATTCGGCAATCGTTTGCAATCTGGTTGACTCACTTTCTTTGAGTGACACCAATTCTTGATAGTCTTGAATATCGTTATCCAGCGCCTTGATTTGCCGTTCCAGCCCTGTTTGCTTCTGTTTTTGTTGTGCCAATGTTTCAACGGTTTGAAACAGCTTTTCCAACTCTGCTAGTTGCCGTGTGCAATCGTCGATTTCAGTTTCAAGTTCGTAAGCTGTTTTTATGGTGAGGTTCGCTTCAAGCGCCGATATATCAAGGGATAAACCGGGGAGTTTCAGGAGATTTCCCGACAGTTTGCTTTCTACCACGCCAATAAACGATTGGAAGGCTGGTTTATCATGCAGATCAATTGGATTACCTTCAGTGACAGATAAGCTCAAGACCGATTTAGCCAAAATCCTTGTCAACAAGTCAAAGCTGATTTTTGGCAAGAGATTTTGGAGCTGCAAATAAAGATTATCGTTTAGGCTGGTTAACTGCTGGTTCAATTCGTCCCGTTCTTTGCTAATTTTGGCAATATTCCTTTTGATGGCATCGGACGACTGATGGTGCTCGGCATTTTTGATGCGGGTGACCAATTCATCGCGTTGTTCCTGCAAGGTTTGCCGTTGCTTTTCCAATTGCGTAGCATCAGTGACAAACTGAAATCGGACAGTCAGCTCTTGATAGCGAGTCTCCTTTTTTCCCTGCTCTTTTAACGCGATATTGGCATTCGCTTGATCTTGGAAAATGGCCTTTTGGCGATGCTCCAATGTGCCGATTTCAGACGTCAAACTCTCAAAGCGTTGTTGCAGTTGGATAGAACTGTTTTGAAAATGGGCTTCCCAATCATTCAAGCCTTGTTCGATCAATGGCCGCCACTGGATGATTTTGCCACGCAACCCCAGGCGTATCTGCTGGCTATTTTCCATGGTCTCAATCAGTGCCTTGTTGCGGAACACGGCATCATATTGGGACTTATCGTAATTGACATCGGCGAAGTTTTTATCCCATTCGCTCTTAAAATCAACACTACGATCCTGTAAGTCATTTTTGAAGATTTCCAGCAAATAGGTTTTTACTTCCCGGCTATCCAAACGATCCAACCGTAAAGTTCGGGTCAAGATGCGTTGGTACGTTCCAGCTTGGGAGGTAAACTCAAGGGGAAAAATGGTTAAATCAGGATCATCCGAACGCTGCTTTTGCCGATTACCATACAACAATGCCCGTAAATCGGCTTGTTGGTAAATTTTGGCTGGTTTGCCGCATTCATATAGGCGGCTGATCAATTTCGGCTGGGCTACCAGTTGTCCATTGTCCAACCGGTAATCATCGAGATCAAGGCCGCCTTGATAGGCAAAGTACTCATAATCATGGCTTAAGCCCTTACCAACACAACCAATCACCGCCATCCCGGACGGCAACAACACTTCGAGCAGAATATACGAACTATTGTCAGGGAAATAGAAGCGCCGGGTATTTTCAGGGCTATGCGCCCCGAAATCCATGTGCTGTTTGTTGAGAATAAGCAGAAACTGCAAGGCATTGATCAGGCTAGTTTTGCCGGTATTGTTAGGGGCGATAATCGACACCGAATCGTCTAGCGGCAATTCAGCGCGGCTGTAACCGGCACTATTGAGTAACACAAGCTTCTGGAATCCATACTGTGCCAAACTCAAAGCGTATCCTCCGCGTCGTCTTCGGTTTGCATTGGGTCATATCGCTCAGCTTGGGCAAGTTCTTGAAACAAGTCCAAATAGCGGTGCACGGCTGGCTGTAGCCGGAAAGCGCCATCTTCTAAGACCAGAAAACCAATACGGGCGGCACTGTCTAAAGTTTCCTTTATTGTTTGCGGACTGGTGATTTCTTCGGCTTCCAAAATGGCATGATAATGGATATGGAGTTTGTTAATTAACGGCATATCGAGCTGCCACTGTTGGAACTGGAACAAATGTAAACCTTGATCGGCTTGATATTCAAATAGCAGCATCAACAGCAATGCTAAGCGACGCGTGAGTTTTCCTGTGTAAGCGCTGGCTTGATCGGTTTTAAAGTAGGCGTAACCCCGTCCATCCAATACGAGACTAAAGCCTAATGCAGCAAACAAGGTTTCATATTGACTCTGATGATTTTCAAGTTCTACCCATAGCTCACTGTCCTGTAAGCGGTTTAAATGGGCTCCAGAACTTAACAGTTTAAACAGGGGTTGTAATTGGGGCAGTTGCTTTAAGTCTATTGTCATAAGGCTTCAAGCGTGTGGCTGTGCAAGCGAATGCGGACTTTTTTAAGCGAAATCTGGGTTTCATCCGTATTTGGGCTTGCGCTAATATCGGGAAGACGGATGAGTTTGTGGTAAAGCCTTAACAGCGTGGCATCCTGATAATTACCATAATGGTTGACCAACCATTGCATCAAATCCAATACCGGAAGGTTCGAGTAAAGGTGCTTTCGAATACTATCTTCATCGACGCGTTCAAGCGCTATCTGCATTTCTTCAACCGTCTGCTCGGGAAAATCAACCGCTTTAGGCTGATAGTGGCGCACCTGTTCCATCAACGTTAATAATTCAGCACCTATGGCTATCGATACTGGACGTTCCTTACGCCAAACCGGCAAGCTTTTTTGTGGAAAGGTTCGGCGTAAGCCTTTTTTGCGTACTTCGCCCAATAATTGTCCGATGGCTGCGCTGAGATGGTTGTGGCGACGAATTTCTTCCCGCAAAGGCATCAAGATGTTGGTGCATTGTTTCAAAGCAAGACGACCGGATTGCCGTAAATCTTTCACCCGAAAGCCAACTTGGCGCAACAGGACTTGATGGCTGTATAAACCACCTTGATTGTGCAATTGCTGGGATAACGATTCCAGCACACGTTCGGCTTCTTCCAGTAACGGATAGAAATTGCCGCCAGCACCAGTATCCATCAGCTCGGTCATGGGTTGCACATAACGGTCATAGGCTTCCAACACTTCACGGTAACGTCTCGATAGCGGCATACGCTCATCAGCGGCTTTGGCGCGTTCGGCAATATCCTGGATGGCATGGGTGTCCTGACCCAGTTGTTGCAATATTTGCCGAAGTTGATTGTCGATGCGCACTGCACCCTGTTGTAACGCCGCGATATCACGTTCTTGAAATGCTTGGTGCAATTGTTCCAGGGCGATTTTAATGTCACTAACCCGGGCTTTTAAGATGTCGGACAAGCCAAGTTCGTGTTCATGCAGTAAGCTGCCGACAAACTGGCGGACGTTTTCGTTAAGTTGGAGCGTATTGCTGTGCGACATTTCAATCAACAATTCAGCGTTGACGAGTTGCTGCAAGCGTTCTATGTGTTGCTCAACAGATTCATGCACATAGATTTTCCCGAGTAAGGCCAGCACCTCGTCGCGTTCATAACCGATCTGGTCACGGCCAAGTAAAACGATACGTTCTACGGCTTCCCAGTGTTTATCAAGCGCCCTAACTAGGCTACGTGGATTAATCATTATTTAAGGGTTAAGTACTCGCTTATCCACTGTTTCTCACAGAAAAGGTAGCCCACTACCCTGGATCAATGGTTAGTTGAACGTAACCGCGCTGCCCTGAAACTTAAGCCGCCTGGTCAAAAATAACTTTGATGCGAATCCCAGCCTTTGCCGCCAATGTCAGCAACATATCCAAGCTAAATTTTTTCCATTTCCCGCGCACCAAATCAGAAATCCTGGCTTGCGATACGCCCAATTGCACAGCCGCTTGCTCTTGGGTAAGGTTGTTGTCCGCT
>NZ_JBEBKJ010000113.1:0-7356 GCF_040079455.1 Methyloglobulus sp.
ATTATCCCGCCCAACAAGTTCAGCAAAGATAACGGCAATGGCTGAAAACTGATAAAAGCTAAAATGGGAGTGTAAGATAAAGCAACAGTGATAGCAACGATAGTCAGAGTTGTCATCACCAGATATTTGCTGGGACGACTTTTTAATAAAGGCTGGTTGGTACTTACCACAAATATGATTATAGATATGGCTTTATAATGTATGCGTCTTACCTGCGGCAACTTATGAAACTATTAACACTTAAAGGGTGTAATGGGAGCATGTGCCGAGCTTGTCGAAGCACACACTCCTTTCGACAAGGCGAATGGGAATTAATGCTTCACAACGCCGAATGAATACGCCTAATAAATAGGTTGATAACGTACGTCCCCATTTACATTGACAAGTTAATGGCAAAACAGTTTTTATTTCATCTCAAAATTTAAACACAGTGTTTACCTATAAGATAAATTTGCCGGGTTAAATATGTACTAAAATGGTCGGGTATTGCATTTTCCCATTGGAGAATGTGAATGTGTTTGTTAATCAAGGAGACAGCATGGCTTTTGAATTACCCCCGTTACCGTATAGTAAAAATAAATTGGTACCCCATATTTCCGAAGAAACATTGGATTACCATTATGGCAAACATCACCAAACTTATGTGACCAACCTGAACAACTTGGTTCCGGGAACTGAGTTTGAGGGCTTGACGCTTGAAGAAATTGTCATGAAATCGTCAGGTGGCATTTTCAATAATGCCGCCCAGGTTTGGAACCACACTTTTTATTGGAACAGTTTGTCACCTAACGGTGGCGGCGAACCTACAGGCGCACTGGCCGATGCGATTAATGCAGAGTTTGGATCGTTTGCGGGTTTCAAAGAAGCATTCACAAAATGTGCAGTAACCACATTCGGTTCTGGTTGGGCTTGGTTGGTAAAAAACCCTGAAGGCAAATTAGCCTTGGTCAGCACCAGCAATGCTGGCTGCCCGTTAACAGACGGACATAAGCCCCTGTTGACCTGTGATGTCTGGGAACACGCGTATTACATCGATTACCGCAACGCCCGCCCAGCCTATCTGGAAGCGTTCTGGGCCTTGGTTAATTGGGAATTTGCTTCGGCTAATTTTTCAGGTTAACTATATTTGCATTGGTAGCCCGTATGAAGCGGAGCGGAATACGGGTATTCAATGCCACGAAATTCCGGATTTCGCGTTGCTCCATTAGGCTACCTTACTAAATATTTTGGATGCTTTATAGCAGGCCAAATAATAGCCCTATCAAATACATTATTGTTTTCAATTAAGTCTGCAACAACGGCTTCAATTACAGGAACAGAAACAGCATTACCCATTTGTTTGTAGGCTGCTTTGTCGTTGTCCAATAATTTATAGCTATCTGGAAAACCTTGAAGTCTTGCACATTCTCGTGGAGTCAGTTTGCGCGCCTTACCATTTTGAATGATTCCAAGCCTGTTTGTATCCGAAGCAGTGAGCGTGATTGATATACTTTCAGGGTCGAGAAATTTGAAGATTTCAAAAGACATATTCCCTGCGACGGGATTATATTTATTGTCATAAGCGCTCAAATAGCCTTTTTCAATTAAGGAGCTTATTATTCCCAATTCCCAAGAATGTATTGATTGTCCGCCTCTGTAATCAATCAATCTGTAACCGTGTAATTTTGAAAGGTCGTCACCAACAACTTTTCTTAATTTGGACATAAATTCTTCCGTGCATTCATATTTTTCTGGAACATCGTTTTCAAGAATATCTTTCACGACTTTACTGGTTTTAGGTTCGGAAAATATTGAAAGCTGATCATTCCTTTCCTTGAATTTATGGGAATCCGGTGCCCCCAAATCAGATTGCAAGGTCATGTTAATGGGCGCATTTAATATGCCAACTATGTATATACGAACCCTATTTTGCGGAACGTCAAAGTTACTGCTATTTAACAGGAAATGGTCAACACTATAGCCAATATTTTTCAGGCTCTGGATAATAGTCTCAAAAGTGCGTCCTTGGTCATGTGTGGTCAAGCCTCTTACGTTCTCAAGCAAAAAGCCTTTGGGTTTGTATTTGGTAAGCAACCGTTCAACTTCAAAAAACAATGTCCCCCGTGTTTCGCCAAATCCTCTACGTTTTCCCGCGTAGGAAAAGGACTGGCAAGGAAAACCTGCCAGCATAAAATCAAATGGAGGTAACTTCTCAACTTTGGTCACATCGGAAAAAGGATTGTATCCAAAATTTAGCTCGTAAGAAGCACAAGCATTCTTATCGATTTCAGATGAAAATACGCACTCCGTTTTTAAACCAAACTTTTGACAGACGCTTTCAAATCCTAATCGGATACCACCTGTCCCTGCAAATAAGTCTATAAACTTGATCATAGGACGGTTTTTATCCATTCGGACAATATGTCAAACTCCGCAACTGTGTAAGCGACGGTGCAATCGCTATGGTTACAAATTGTGGAAATTGCGGAAGAACGTTGAAAATTTCCTGCACCATCAATAACGTAAGCAATTTGATAGCCGTTTTTGTGCATCAATGTTTGACGATCTGCTGCTTGCCCTGCTTTTCTTTCAATGGTGCTATTTGTAGTAACTTGGAAAGTAACCTCAATGCCGATTTTTTTCTTCCCTTTTTCGACAACCAAATCGAAAGGCATTCCGCCTTTTTTGTCATATCCATCAATGGCAATGTAACCATTTCTGGTTATTTTGTATTCACTACTGAGGCTGTTTGCAAGGAAGGTTACAATTTCAGATTGTGCAAGTTGTCCTAAACTATTTGCCGTTGCACCACCTGTAATTCGGCTAACTGTGATATATCGTTGCCTAACATACTTCATTAGGTCATCTTCGTTGCCAAGCAACGTACCAATTTCACAAACGCTCAGCCCAGCGTGTTCTGCATAGTCAGAAGTAGACGCGAACAATAACAATGCAATCATATCGCACGTTAAATTGTCTAGTTCCTTTTCGATAATTAGGCCTTTGCCATCAATACATAGTTTTTCGTTGTCTAGCCCTTTTATCGGAAGGGCTTTAAATTCATATCTATATGTTTGCTCTCCATATAAAATCAAAAAAATAGCTATCATTTTCAGCCGGAAATATTTCTTTGAATGAGCGCGATAATCGTTGAATGGGTTCGCCGCCATAATCAGCTAAGACGGCTAATTGCTTGAGAAAAAGATTTGCTGGGTAATTGGCCGCTTTTATTAAATCGAACAGCTGAAAAGGGTCATTTTTGCTTAAAACAATTAGTCTCAAAAAAGTCTTCTTGTGTTTTTAAAAGTAAGGGAAGTACATTGGCTAATGCATTTTTTGCCTTCAATTCTTCAGGCCACCATAGCGCAGCCTTGGTTCTGAGTTCATTTATGCTTCTGTTATATTTAGCCATTTTTTATTGTGTTAAGTATTTTGTATAACAATATTCGGAAACCGCGTACTAAAATCCTTCGCCTTCAATGCCAGTTTTGCCGTGGCTTTACGGGCAATAGCTTTGTACATCTGCGCGGCTGGGCTGTCTGGATCAACGGCAACCGTGGGTTTACCGGAATCGGCCTGGATGCGGATGTTGATGTCTAGCGGCAACGCGCCCAGAAAATCGACATGGTTGGTTTCCGCCATCACCACGCCGCCGCCAGTGCCAAAGATGGGTTCGCTATGTCCGCAGTTGCTGCATATATGCATACTCATGTTTTCAACAATTCCCAGCACAGGGACATTCACTTTTTGGAACATCCCTAAGCCGCGTTGGGCATCAATCAGGGCAATGTCTTGCGGCGTGGTGACGATAATCGCGCCGCTGACGGGTATCTGCTGCGATAAGGTCAGTTGGATGTCGCCGGTGCCGGGCGGCAGGTCTACGATCAAGTAATCGATATTGTCCCAATTGGTGTCCCTGAGCAATTGCTGCAAGGCATTGGTGACCATCGGGCCGCGCCAGATCATGGCTTGGCCTGCGTCCACTAAATAACCGATTGACATGGTTTGGATGTTGTAAGCGATTTTGGGCAGCATGGTTTTGTTGTCCAGGCTTTCTGGATAACCGGACAGGCCGAGCATGGTGGGTATGCTGGGGCCATAAATATCCGCATCCAGAATGCCGACAGTTGCGCCTTCTGCCGCTAACGCCAGCGCCAGATTGACGGTGGTGGTGGATTTGCCAACCCCGCCCTTACCTGAAGCCACGGCGATAATGTTTTTGATATTGGGTTGGGGTTTTAGCGCTTGTTGGACAGCGTGGGAGATGATTTTGGTGGAAACTTCAACTGTGATCGAGCCTACGTCTACAAGCGTTTTCAGTTGCTGTTCCACAGCCGCTTTCAATTCATTGTGATAACTTAAGGCGGGGTAGCCCAGTTCTATTTTTATAGTGACCGCATTATTTTCGATGCCAATGGATTTAACCGATTTTGCGGAAACCAGGTCGAGCCCGTGATTAGGATCAATGATGGTTTTTAGGGCGTTTTCTATGTCAGTTTTGACTATTTGCGTCATTTGGTTGGTGTCCTGGTTACAGTGGCTATGAAGCCTATTAAACATTTATTTTTTTGTGGTTCTCATTGCTGAAATATTTTTTATGGTTTGGTCTTTTGAGAACCTTGCATATTCTTCAGTTTCAACACCATACAGGGCAATTTTCCCTTCTTCGTTGCTATGTATTCCCCAGCCATACCGCTTTGCTAAAGGTGATGTCCGTAAGCAAGGTTGTCCTTTGGAGAAAAATTGTTCTCTTGCTTGGATAAGTTCGTCGGCGATTAAACTATTTTTTGTCACGTAGACACTAAAAATAATGTCGTCGGACGTAAATTGGTATGGATTTTGACTAATCATTTCAAATTGGATATTGGCAGCAGATGGGTTATTTCCTTTGGTTGGCGGAATTTCTCCCGTTGTCACAGGACAATCTGCCGCAACTTCGATAAATGCGTTGTAGTAGTTTGTGGTATGAGTTTTCATGCGGCTTGTGGCTATTTTGTCTATTTATCGTCCTCATTCTACAGTAAATCAACTGGTCGCGTCGCATGTAGAAGTAGCCGTTTTATGCCATAATGCGCCATTAATTTTTGGCCTATCTGTTTAACATGTCCACTAGAAAAATCCTCGTCACCAGTGCCTTGCCTTATGCCAATGGCCCGATCCATATCGGTCATTTGGTCGAATATATACAAACTGATATTTGGGTGCGCTTCCAAAAGCAACGCGGCAACCTGTGCTATTACGTGTGTGCCGATGATACTCACGGTACGCCGATCATGCTGAGGGCAGATATGGAAGGCATTACGCCGGAAGTACTTATTTCCAAAGTCAGTAAAGAACATCAGGCAGATTTCGATGAATTCGGCGTGGCTTTCGACAATTACCACAGCACCCATTCGGAAGAAAACAAAACGCTTTCGTCGTTGATCTATGAGCGGTTGCGGGATGCCGGACATATTAACTCGCGCACCATTACCCAAGGTTACGATCCGGTCAAGAAGATGTTCTTGTCTGACCGCTTTATCAAAGGTGATTGCCCTAAATGCGGTGCAGTTGAGCAATATGGTGACGGCTGTGAAGTGTGTGGTTCGACTTATTCACCTACAGACCTAAAGAATGCTGTGTCGGCTATTTCAGGCGCAAAACCTGTTCCAAAAGATTCCGTGCATTACTTTTTCAATCTGGAAAATTTTAATGACATGTTGCGCGAGTGGACGACAGCCGGACATTTGCAGCCTGAAATAAGTAATAAACTGGCTGAGTGGCTGGATGGTGGTTTGAAGCAATGGGACATCAGCCGCGATGCGCCTTATTTCGGTTTTGAAATTCCCGATGCGCCAGGCAAGTATTTTTACGTCTGGCTGGACGCGCCCATCGGTTACATGGCGAGCTTCAAAAATCTCTGCGATAAGCAAGGGTTGGATTTTGACGAGTTCTGGCGTAAAGATAGCGATGCCGAGCTGTACCATTTTATAGGCAAAGACATTATCTATTTTCACGCGCTGTTCTGGCCGGCCATGTTAAGTGGAGCGCAGTTTAGGACACCTAGCGCCATTTTTGCCCACGGTTTTTTAACGGTGAATGGCGAGAAGATGTCCAAATCCCGTGGCACGTTCATCAAGGCAAGAACTTACCTCGATCACCTAAACCCCGAATACCTGCGCTATTATTTTGCCGCCAAACTCAGCGCCGGTGTGGACGACATTGACCTTAACTTCGACGATTTCAGCCAACGGGTGAATTCCGATTTGGTCGGTAAAGTCGTCAATATTGCCAGCCGATGTAGCGGTTTTATCAGTAAACGATTTGCTAACCGCTTATCTGAAAATTGTTCAGAACCGGAGTTATTTGCCGACTTTGTCAACACGAACCCTACCATTGCCGAGTTGTACGAAACCCGTGAATTCGCCAAAGCTATGCGCGAGATTATGGCCTTAGCTGACAAGGCCAATGCGTATATCGACGATAAAAAGCCCTGGTTGCTCGCTAAAGAAGACGGCAAAGGCCAGGAATTACATGATGTATGTTCGATCGGACTCAACCTGTTCCGCGTTCTTACTGCGTATCTCAAACCTGTACTGCCAGCCTTGGTTGAGGAAGCTGAACAGTTTTTGGCAATTGAAAGCCAACATTGGGTCGCCGGAATGCAGCCACTAAAAGGTCATAGCATCAACGAATTCAAGCCGCTGATGACGCGGGTTGAAGCTGATAAAATCGCGGCAATCATCGAAGCATCGAAAGAAAGCCTGGAAAAAATCAGCGATAAAGCCAAA
Source organism: Methyloglobulus sp. (assembly GCF_040079455.1). Taxonomy (GTDB): domain Bacteria; phylum Pseudomonadota; class Gammaproteobacteria; order Methylococcales; family Methylomonadaceae; genus Methyloglobulus. The sequence goes on from NZ_JBEBKJ010000113.1 coordinate 6,750, forward strand.
GACGAACCCAAAGCCAAACAATTTGAGCCCATCGCCAACACCATCCAGATCGACGACTTTGCCAAAATGGATTTACGCGTCGCCAAGATCATCAAGGCGGAATCGGTGCCGGAAGCGGATAAATTACTGAAACTGACCGTTGATATCGGCGATGAAACCCGAACTGTGTTTGCCGGTATCAAATCCGCATATAAACCGGAAGACTTGGAAGGACGGTTAACGTTGGTTTTAGCCAATCTTGCGCCAAGAAAAATGAAGTTTGGCCTATCGGAAGGCATGGTGTTGGCGGCGGGGCCGGGTGGGACCGATATTTTTGTGTTGAGCCCTGATGACGGGGCGGTTGCGGGGATGAGGGTTAAGTAGTTAGTTCCGTCGGACATGAATAAAATCAATTTTGCTGTTTGGCAATCCCGTATCTCGCTTCATCGGTGTGGGACGCAGAGCGTCCCTATCTGCGTTCCCGCGCAAAGTGGCATTAGGGTGTTCGCTGAGGGGAGTCGAATCGAATTGTTGGCTTCGGCTCCGCTCAGCCAACGGATTACATGGTTGGGAAGCGCTTAACTTAATGGCAGTGACGCAAAGCGTGGGAACGATAAAACCGACTAGC
>NZ_JBEBKJ010000114.1:0-7352 GCF_040079455.1 Methyloglobulus sp.
GAACGCCTCCCCCCATCACGTTCCGGCAGAAATCCTGCAAGTAACCGATATTCCCCGCACCAAAAGCGGCAAAATTGCGGAACTGGCGGTACGCAATATTATTCATGGGCATCCGGTAAAAAATCGGGATGCCTTGGCGAATCCTGATGCGTTGGAGCAGTATTATCGTATCAAAGCGTTGATGAGTTGAAACTTGGGCAATTTTCCATATACCAAGCCAATATTAAGGAAAGAAGTTGATACTTTTTATGATCTACCAATTAAATACCGATAACTACCAAATTGGTATTTAATGGGTAAGGTGTTAAAATTAAAGTTATAAACCGTGTACCTCCAATCAACATACTATGCATATCCCGATTTCGCCACCCGAATATAGCGAATTGCTCGAAGAGATTGTAAAACAATCTTCCCCCAAACGGCTCATTGATATATTTTCCTCCAGAATTTCTCCTGAACCTAAAGGAAAGTACTATCACTGGGATAAATTAAGGCATCTTTCAGATGCACCAAATGGACTAAACCACAGGGAGTGGTGGTTTGGGATCAAATCGGCAAGACAGTCTCTTTATCAGGCACTGCCCCACAAGGCAAAAAATGGTTCTTCCTTTGTCTACGCCGAAACTAATTCAATGCGGAGTTTATTGCATAAGATCGATTTACATGGCGGGGGAGAATTAAAGTCAACTGCCCAAGTAGCAAACCCTGCTACACGAGATAGCTATTTGATCAACTCTTTGATTGAAGAGGCGATTACTTCAAGCCAACTTGAGGGTGCTGCTACGACTAGGAAAGTAGCCAAAGAAATGCTACGTGAAAAACGGCTGCCAAGAGACCGTTCAGAGCGAATGATTGTAAACAACTACACGGCAATGGAATTTATAAATGAAATCGGCAATGAAGATTTGACTCCTGAAATAATCTTAAGACTACAAGAAATTCTAACAGAAAATACTTTGGATAACGAAAACGCTATCGGCAAATGGCGCGGCAATGACGAAGTTTATGTGGGTGATGAAAGGGACGCTACAATCCTGCATATTCCCCCAACCTATAAAGAAGTGCCTAGCAGAATTGAAAAAATCTGTAATTTTGCCAATGACAGAAACCAAAATGAGTTCCTTCACCCCGTGATTCGGGCCGTTTTACTGCATTTTTTATTGGCTTATGACCACCCATTTGAAGACGGAAACGGACGCACTGCCCGTGCATTGTTCTATTGGTCAATGCTTCGGCAAGGATATTGGACAATGGAATTTGTCTCAATTTCTAGAATACTCAAAAAAGCACCAGCCCAATATAACCGTTCGTATTTATATACAGAAACAGACCAGGATGATGTAACTTATTTCATCCTGCATCAGTTGAAGGTTATTTTGCGATCGATTGAAGAACTTCTTGAATATTTGAAGAAAAAATCTGACGAACAACGAGATTTAGAAAGCGTAATACATAAATCCACAACATTGCAACAAACACTAAACTATCGCCAACTTGCTGCATTAAACAGAGCTTTAAAATTACCCAATACAATTTTTACAGTAGAAAGCCATCGAGGGTCACATAATGTAACTTATGACACGGCTAGAACTGATTTGTTGCTGTTAGAGAAGTATGGGTTGTTTAATAAATCCAAAAGAGGGCGTGCTTTTATTTTTATGGCAACGGGAGATTTACGGGAAAAATTAGCAAGTCTTTCTTAGCCGGAATAACAACTGAATTCTTACCTACGGCATTTCAATATGGGCTTGTATGTATTTGGGTAAGAGTGGAGGTGGTTAACGCTTTAATGAACCGCCACCAACTCCCGTCTTTGCTCTTCCAAACCATCCCAAAATGCAGCAACGCCGTCCAGCATCTCATTGCCATAACGGATAAACCCGTCTTCATCCAGTTCCAGGGTGAAATACAGTTCCTCCAGTTCTTCCTGGGTATGGGCGGCATGTTGGCATTCCAGTTGGTCGTGCCAGATAAAAAAGCCTAAAGGCAAGTGCGTTCCATTCCGTTCAGTAAACAGGTGGAAGCCCTTGATTAATTGCCCCCAGAATCCAGCGGCGGCCCAGTTTTCTACGGCATAGCTGGCGGCTTGGGAAATTTGGTAGTCATCACCCCCATAAAGCCGAATCAGTTCATCGCAGAAAAACAGGGTAGGTTTTGTTCCATGTTTGGGTTGGCCTATGTCGGCAAACGAAAGACCAAGCTTCTTGGCAAGGTTATACAACCATTCAAAATGGCCTGCGCCAAAATGGAAAACACCGCCTTCTATGCTGCCTTCCGTAGCGCCAAGATTGTCCCCGCCGCTTGTCTGCCTAGTCGATTTGAACCGTACACCGATTTCATTCGCCAGAATTTCTTTTGATGCCCGCATACTTTCCAGCGTATCGGCATGGATCATCTTATGCAATTGGGCGATCAGGAACTGATTGGAAAACACGGAGAATTGGATGATAAAAGCCTTGATTTGTGCCAGACTCTGGTCGCCATGTTCAAACCATGCCGCGTAGCGGTTGTCGGTAATGACGCGATGCTTTAGCAGTTCGTTGTTGATACGCTGTTGAAATTTGAGGAACCGTTTTGCTTTATCGAAGGAATACTCACTTCGCCCTTCACTGAGTGCAATCAGTGATGGCGTTGTCAAGCCTTCGATATGATGCTTGTGTGCAAAATCGGCTAATAGGTCGTTTAGCATGATGCACCCCCGGTAAAGGTTGCGATTTGTTATCGCTTTGACATAAGCCAGATTGGATAAGTTTCAGGCGTTAAAGTAGTGAAACTTAATAATAAGGTTCGAGTCTGACTGTCTATATAATGAAAGCGGAGGCAGTGCAATGAACAGTGCAGCAAATCCGGTTGGGACAGATGGCTTTGAATTCGTCGAATATACCGCGCCGGATACCCGTGAGTTAGAACGATTATTTACCCTGATGGGTTTTGCCGCCATCGCAAAACACCGTTCCAAGGATGTAGTGCTTTATCGGCAGGGGCAAATTAATTTTATCATCAACCATGAGCCGGACAGTTTCGCCCAGGCTTTTGCGAAAGTGCATGGCCCGTCTATATGTGCGTTTGCAATCAGGGTTAAAAATGCCGCCCAATGTTTCAACCGTGCCATCAAATTGGGCGCCCAGCCCTATCAAGGCCATATCGGCCCGATGGAACTCAACATTCCGGCAATTAGGGGCATAGGCCGCAGCCTTATCTATCTGGTGGATCGTTATGGCGAAGAACACTCCATTTATGACGTGGATTTTATACCGCTGGAAGGCGTGAATCTACGACCTGTAGGCGTTGGGCTGACTGCTATCGACCACTTGACCCATAACGTTTACCACGGGGGCATGGACAAGTGGGCGGAATTCTATCAATGGTTGTTCAATTTTCGTGAAATCCGCTATTTTGACATCCACGGTAAAGTGACTGGCTTGAAATCCCGCGCCATGACCAGTCCTTGCGGCAAAATCCGTATCCCGATCAATGAGCCGACCGATTCCAAATCGCAAATCCAGGAATATCTGGATGTCTACCACGGCGAAGGTATCCAGCACATCGCTTTGTCTACCGACGACATCTACGCCTCCGTAGAACAATTGCGGGCTAGCGGTGTCCAGTTTATGGATGTCCCCGATACTTACTACGACACGATTAACGAACGGATACCCGGACATCACGAGGCATTGGAGCGCTTGTGTAAAGACAGGATATTGATCGACGGCGATCCCGCCGTCAGTACCGGGCTGTTATTGCAAATATTCACCAATACCGTGATCGGCCCCATATTCTTTGAAATCATCCAACGCAAGGGTAATGAAGGTTTTGGGGAAGGTAACTTCCAGGCACTCTTCGAAGCCATCGAACGTGACCAGATCAAACGGGGAGTGATCTGATGCCCTGGATCAATATACCCAAGGTGGAAGGAATTGCATCCCGGCAGGCGCATACTGACTTGCCAGCAAATACTTTCGAGCGGGAATTAAGCAAGGAAGGCTTTTATGGCCCCGCCACCCAGATGTATCACCGTCACCCACCTACGAGTTGGTTCATGGTTGAGGGTTTGTTACGGCCTCACGCTTTTGACACAAAAAAACTGGCGATTTTAGGAAACTGTCCTTGGGATGCGGCTCTGCTGTTCAGCAACCCCAATACACAAATACGCTTTATGAAGTTGGAAAACGACATGGATCATTTGGTCAGGAATGCCGACGGCGATGAATTGATCTTCGTACATCAGGGCGTTGGCGAGTTGTATTGCGATTACGGTCATTTAAGTTTTAGCCAGGGCGATTATGTTATGTTGCCGCGTGGCACGATGTGGCGTATGAGCGTGAGGGAGCATGTCAGCGCATTGCTGGTTGAGGCGACTAATGACAGTTACCGCTTGCCGGAGAAAGGCTTGGTCGGCAATCAGGCGATTTTCGACCCGGCTATTTTGGACGTACCAAAGATTGATGAAGTATTCATCGCCCAGCAAAATGAAACGGAATGGAAGGTGGTGGTGAAAAAACAAAACCAACTTAGTACGATCACCTATCCGTACAATCCACTGGATGCCATCGGCTGGCATGGTACGTTGATGCCAGTACGCCTTAATTGGCGCGACATCAGGCCGTTGATGAGCCACCGCTACCATGTGCCGCCTTCAGCCCATACCACCTTTACTTCCATCCGTTTTGTCGTCTGCACCTTCGTACCAAGACCTTTTGAAACTGACCCCAACGCATTGAATGTGCCTTTTTTCCACAGCAATGATGATTATGACGAACTGATTTTTTACCATGCCGGCCAGTTTTTTTCTCGGGACCATATCTACCCCGGCATGATGACATTACATCCCAGCGGCATCCCGCACGGGCCGCACCCGAAAGCATTGAAAAATGCCGAGAACAAACGCGGAACCATGACGGACGAAGTGGCGGTGATGATCGATACCCGTGATACGCTTGAAATATCCGAACAGGCCAAAGAGATCGAGTGGCTTGGTTATGTGGATTCCTGGAAATGAAACTGGCCACCCTTAAGATGGGCGACCGGGACGGTATTCTCATTGTCGTTAACCGTGAACTCACCAAAGCGAAACTTGTTCCCCATATCGCATTGACGCTGCAAGCCGCACTGGATAACTGGAGCGAAGTTGAACCTGAACTGCAAAAAACTTATCGCCTAATTAACGAAGGCGTGGGTGACTGTATCCCATTTGATCCCTACCGAATTGCCGCCCCGTTGCCCAGGGCTTACCAATGGCTGGACGGTAGCGCTTATTTGAGCCATGTCGAACGGGTGCGGAAAGCGCGTGGCGCAGATATACCAAATAGTTTGTTCGATGATCCTTTGATGTATCAAGGTGCTTCGGACAATATGCTGGGGGCTTGTGATCCAATTGAAGTCGCTAGCGAAGATTGGGGTATCGATTTTGAAGCCGAAGTCGGCGTGATTACCGATGATGTGGAATATGGGATTCCTATCAATAATGCTGCCGCCCATATCAAGTTGGTTGTATTGGTTAACGACGTTTCATTGCGAAACTTGATTCCTGATGAACTGGCCAAGGGCTTTGGCTTTCTGCACGGCAAACCGGCTAGCGCATTTTCGCCAGTGGCAGTAACTCCCGACGAACTAGGGCTAGCTTGGAAAGATTCCAAATTGCATTTGCCTTTGACAGTCCGTTGGAACGGGCAGTTATTTGGCAATGCAAATGCCGGTGTCGATATGCAGTTCAGTTTTGCCAGCCTGATCCATCATGCCGCCAAGTCTCGAAAACTGACTGCCGGGACTATCATCGGCTCCGGTACGGTTAGCAATTATGATTTAACAAAGGGGTATTCCTGCATTGTTGAAAAGCGGGTCGTTGAGATCATAGAAACCGGTGCGGCCATTACGGGATATTTAAGATTTGGAGACAAAGTAAGGATAGAAATGCTAGACACACAGAGGGACTCAATCTTCGGAGCGATTGAGCAGGAGGTCAGACCGTGTCGGTAATCCTGTACAGTTATTTCAGGAGTTCAGCCGCATACCGAGTACGGATTGCGTTGAACCTGAAAAATATCGACTATGAAACTCATCCTGTTCACCTGCTCAAAAACGGCGGCGAACAATTCAATGCCGATTATCTTGCACTGAATCCACAAGGACGGGTACCCGTCCTTGTGGTGCAAAATACGGTATTGTCCCAATCGTCCGCGATTATCGAATATCTGGAAGAAACCTTCCCAAACCCTCCGTTGCTGCCTACCAATCCCATTGAACGCGCTTATGTCCGTTCGTTGGCTCAGATTATTGCCTGTGATATACATCCCCTCAATAATTTGCGGGTGTTGAATTATCTAAAAAGCATATTAAAAAGTGACTTTCAACAAGCTTGGCGCAGCCACTGGATAGAAGAAGGGTTTAGCGCCCTTGAACAGCTACTGCATAAAAGCGATTACTGTGGACGGTGTTGTTATGGTGACACACCCGGTATGGCCGATGCCTTCCTAATACCGCAAGTCTACAATGCCCAGCGTTTTGGATGCGAAATGAACAGCTTTCCGTTAATTAGCGGAATCTATGAAAATTGTATGCAAGAAACTGCTTTTTCCATTGCCGCACCGGAAAATCAGCCTGATACCGAAACTTAATTTTCTCAGCTAATAGGAGATTTTACGCACTGCCGGTAATGTGCGTATTGTTGTGCACTATTTTCGCAACGCTTACCTAAACGGGTTCTCTCAAGGCTACCACCAGCATAACAAACAACCTTGGCGTGGGGTATTAAGCAAATCCAGCTGGATTCCATTCACCCATCATCTTTTGGCGTGCAGCATCCAGGCGCATCGACATCAAAGCTGCAAATTTCTTTAACAGTTCGTAGCCGAATCTAGGCTCCTTCTCACATCGCTCCAGTATGGTAGCACCATCAAACATGAGCAATTCCGAGTCTTCTTCAGGCATCGCTTGAAAAGTCCATTTGAAGGGTGGTATTAGCCAAGACCAGCCCAAAACCTGGTCTTTTCCCAGTTTTTGGATCTCTAGGTCAGGGCCAATTATCGCAGGCATTTGTATGGAGATACGACCGCTACGGACAATATAAAACTTGTCGGCGTTTTCGCCTTGCTGAAACAGGATCTGTCCTTTTTTGATGGCACACTCACACAGGAATTGTAACAAGTCTTCGTTGAGACCGAAAAAAAACTCGTGAGACGACAGGTACTCGGCAGTTGATTGATCGTTCATTATAAACCTCCATAATGCGTTAGTTACGAGGGATATTAATATTGAGGTAGTGGCTAAATTTTAAATGATAAGTTACATTATAAATTTGCCATAAGCCCATGATAAAGATGACAGTGAAGCACAAATGCCGTTCTTGCCAAAGC
>NZ_JBEBKJ010000115.1:0-7088 GCF_040079455.1 Methyloglobulus sp.
GGATTGCCATAAAATGTCTTCAGGAATGGCAACATGGCTTCAAGCACCCGATCATCAATCGGCGTAGTGGCGTTATGGTCGAAATAGATCATGTTGCTATGTTATTCAGGAGTTTTATGAAATGCTCGTTGCTCGTTCCCAGGCTCTGCTATTACTAGTTCCCAAGCTCCGGCTTGGGAATTTATACTGGAAGCTCTAGCTTCTTAAACCTCGAAGCCAGAGCTTCTAAAATAGGGCTTCCCAAGCAGGAGCTTGGGAACTAGCATGAGCTGGAGCTTGGAAACCAGTATTCAACAATAGCCCACATATCATACCGCATACCAGCATAACATCGCCGTTCCTTCACCATGCCCGCACTATCTCGACCAAGCCTTTCTGCCCCGCATAATTCCGTGCGCTTGAATAACGCCAGTGCTCCGGCAAATCGACATAGCCACGCTTCACTGGATTTTGATGGATATAATCCAGCTTTTGCCGCATGACTTCTTCGGATTCAATTAATTGCGGATGATTGCCTTCTTCCCAGACCTGGTAAGTGATTTCCGTTTTGTGTGTGCGTTTAAACAACGCCAGCAACTCCAACATATTCGCAGCCTCGCGCTGCTCCAGATAAGCGATGATCTGTTTTGCGCTGTAGGATTTAAAGCGCTGCATATCCCGGCTTAAATCCGTTGATGCGGCGATAAGATGTAGGTGATTTTCCAGGATGACATAACCGTAAATTTGGAATCCAGCCTCCCGCTGCAAAAACCGCCAGGAATCGAGGACGATATTTACTACTTCCGTGCGCGTGAACAGCGGTTGCCAACGGTTAACCGTTGCTGTCATGAAATACGGACAGCCCTTGTTTAAAATACGGTAACGGCTTCTTGGCATGTGATTATCTTAACTTTTTCAGTATGTTAAAGTTATTAATATACACCCAGATGCTTGTTCCCAAGCTCCAGCTTGGGAACGTTATTTTTGGAAGCTCTTGCTTCCTTTATTAATGCTTGAAGCTAAAGCTTCCAAGATATGGACTCCGAAGCCGGAGCTTGGGAACAAGCATACAAGCATCATGGCTCTTATTCGAGTTAGTGAACTTTTAGGTCAAAAAATTTTTCAGTGTGCTTACAAGAAAACTCCTCATCTTTACGGTAATGCGAACATCCCCAGAATTGTCCAGAAGGGCCTTTCCTTAAGGTCATCTTTCCGCCACATTTTTGACAAATCGGTTCTACATAATCGCAACGTTTATTTTCACAAACCCGAAATCGACCTTTCTCCTTTAAGCCGCCGCCACACCATTGACATGCCGATAGCGTAAAACTGCACAATGGATATTGGTTGCATCCAAAAAAGCTTCCGTGTTGACTATCCCTCGGTAACATGTAGCCTGTTTTACATTGATTGCAGACAATATCAGCAATTTTATCTTGGAATCCATCGCCGATAAATTCGTCACTGAGGATTTCATATCTGTTAGCTATAAGCTCCCTTACGAAATCGGAAGCTTTATTAACATCACTTACCAAATACACATGATGTTTGGCGCGGGTCAAAGCCACATAAAACAAACGTCGTTCTTCGGCATGGGCAAAAGCTTCTTTTTTTGGCAATAACAGTTCCAATAATGGGTGAGTCGTTTTTTCAGGAGGAAACCCGTGTTTACCTTTCTCTAATCCTAACACGATCACATAATCGGCCTCCTTTCCTTTGGAGGCGTGTATGCTCATAAACTGTAGTTTTAATTTCGAATATTGTCGTTTCAAGTCGGATAAATCAGGTTTTCTAAAATTGAACCGGGCCAGAATAAGTACGCTGGCATTTGCATCGGCTTTGGCATTAATCGCAGATAAGGCGGCATTCAATCCCACCTGATCCTGATTGGACTTTATGATTGAAACGGCAGGGTGTTCAATGATTTTGTGGCTTTGAATCTGTTTAGATATTTGCGTCGAATTTTGCATCACAAATTTTGATGCGACAGCACCAATTTTGTTATTAAAGCGGAAAGTCTTATCTAGCACACTAGTGGCGGTATAGCCGAAATAGTTCTCAAATTTTTTGGTAATTGTGACATCGCTACCTGTAAAGCGATAAATCGACTGCCAGTCATCACCAACGCAAAACAGGCTGTTATCCGGATTTTGCGCCAGCAAGGCTTTTACCATCCTTGCCCGACTGGCTGAAATGTCCTGAAACTCATCGACCAGTATGTAACTGTATGGCGATTGATAACGCCCGTTTTCCACATATTCAATCGCCCGTCCAATCATGTCTTCAAAATCAATCGTATTAGTATCGCGCAAGTGTTGTTGATATGCCTCATAAACAGGCTCGAACAGAAAGGCTGCTGCCTGCATGCGCTCATTGTCTTCATGTTGATTGGCAAGCGAAACCAGGCTTTTTAAATTCAGGTAAGCCGCTTTAAACAGGGCAAGCATTTGAGCCAGCAAACGGCTGAATTCCAAAACTTGGCCAAGCTGCTTTAATTTATCCAGCAACTTGTCTTGGGCTAAGGGTTTAAACGTAACGCCTGCTAGCCTCAGCTGGTCTTCTAAGGTTTTAGTTAAAATGCCTTGTTTCTTTTGGTAACTGTAGGTTTCGATCAGTTGTGTTTGATACTTTTGATGCAGTGCCCGTTTCCATTCCATGCCTTCCAAATATTTTTTCTGGTCGATAAACGAGGGCGTTTGATTGTTTTCATTGATGGCAAAATGTTCAACATAAATTCCGTAATCGGTTAGATAAAAATCCGGCTGGTAAATACGGTAATCGGGTCCTGATGTATTTACCTGATAATTGGTTTCATATTCATAGCTGATGCCTTGGCAATACAGAAAATTGGCGATCTCGCATTCTTCATAGCTTTTTACCCGCTCACCTTGTAACGTACGGATGTCATTTTCCAGGATGTAATTGTTATATTCCCCCAGACTTTTAAATGCAAAGATATTTTTATAAGGAAAGTTGAAACGAAAAAAATACGTCACAAAACGTGATTTATAGCGTTCATCCTTTAATAAGCGTTGAATTTGTTCATCAACAAAACTTACTCGAAGGTGTTCGTCCTCTGCCATTTTGTTAATAGACGGCACCACGCCTTCAACCCGAGCAATGATCTGTTTTCCTAGACTATGGAAGGTTTTCACGGTCAGGTTATTAACCCCAATTTTACTCTGTATGCGTCCATCCATTTCCTCTGCCGCCTTACGCGCAAAAGCCAGCATCAGGATTTTTTCCGGTTGGGAAATTCCGGCTTTGATCAAATATCCGGCACGTCCGATCATGGTGCTGGTCTTGCCAGTGCCAGCTCCCGCCAATACAAGATTATGTTGCTCATCTATAACGCAGGCTTTACGTTGGTTTTCCGTTAGTGGATTGCTTTCCACCTGATCGAAAAACAATTGAAAAGATGCCAATTGTTTCTGAACATAAGATTCGTTGAGCTTGATGATGTAATCATAGCGTTGACTTAAAAGCGGACGGATTTCTTGCAAATATAGCAGCGCTTCTGGCAGTAAAAAATCTTTAATCTCCCAGGGATTTACCCAAACCTCTAAATGCCTGTGATTGTTAAACCATTGTTGCGCGACATTGTGGCGAATATAATGCTGCCCCGAAAACAAAACTTGTGCCTGCCGAAAGGCTTGTTGTAAGTCGTGCGTATTACGCTGGTAATAGTTCCTGATATATTCTTGGTTGTAATGTTTTAGAGATTTTTCTATTCGGCCCGATTGAGATTTGGATATACCGCCAAATCTCAGTGTTTCTCCATTTTTCAATTGTAAAATCAAAACATCCCAAAAATAACCTTTTTCAGTCACTATGCCTGGGTTTATGTCTATGTAAGACAAAGTTTTCGTCTTGGTTTTGCCGCCTGAAAGAAGGATTCCATCTTTTGTTAAAGAAAATGAAGCATAATCGGAGTCGGTTGCAAACATAGCTGCTAGCCAGCTGACTTGGTAAATTAATAATTCAGTTAATTTTGTTTTCAAAATATTTGTTTTTTTGGGTGATTGAAAATACCTTAAGACAGGCAACTTGCCTTAAGGGATTTTTCCGTTTATGACCAAGCCTGATTCAAATTGAAGAATTTTCATCGGTGCGAATGTCAATCAGCCCTTTGGTGTAGCTTTTTAAGCCCAGCGCTTTGATGTAAATATCTTTAACATCTTCTTCGCTGCGGACGTTTTTAAGGCGTTGGTATAGGCTCATGCTTCATCATAAGAGGTTAATTTTCTTGGGGTAAGCGTAGCAGGTTTCCTTAAATAAAGGATGCTTAAGCGGTTTGCTCGTTCCCAAGCTGGAGCTTGGGAACGAGCTGAACCTCTGGGGTTTGGGAACGAGCTGCCTACCCAACCTTTTCCCGCTTCGCCGAACCATCCGCAATTTGGCAATCATCCAATGAACACATGGGCGTTTTCGCGCAGTTAATCCCCGCTTCATTGATGGCTTTTTGCATGGCGGCTATTTGTTCATCAAGCGAATTAATATGGTCGAGCATGTGGTTGATGGCATAAGCAACCGGATCGGGCATGTCGGATGTTGCACCATAGGCATCAAAACCCATTTTGGTGGCGATTTTGTCGCGCTCGGTTTTTTTCATTTGCGCTTCGGGTTCTTTAGCCAGTTCGGGATTGCTGTCCAGCCAGCCATACTGTGGCTTGTCTGCTTTGGCTTGCATATCAATGACATGACCTGGAATGCCAACGACCGTTGCACCCGCTGGTACGGCTTTAAGTATCACTGAGTTTGAGCCAATACGCGCCCCTGAGCCGATTTCTATTGGCCCTAAAACCTTGGCACCCGCACCAATGACAACGCCATCATGCAAAGTAGGATGACGCTTGCCTTTGTTCCAGGTCGTGCCGCCCAAAGTTACCCCATGGTAAAGAGTGCAATCGTCCCCGATGACGGCGGTTTCGCCGATCACCACGCCCATGCCGTGGTCGATAAAGAATCGCCTGCCGATTTGTGCGCCAGGATGGATTTCAATGCCTGTCAGCCAGCGGCTGATATGGGAAATTATCCGCGCCACTAATTTGAAACCTGCATTCCAACACGCATGGCTGATCCGGTGTATTTGCACGGCATGAAAGCCAGGGTAAGCCGTCACCACTTCCAACACCGATTGCGCGGCGGGGTCACGCCCGAACACACAGGCTATATCTTCTTTTATCCTTTCTAACATTATTGGCTCCGTTTGTTGCTTGCTTTGTTGCCTTGGGACATCCGTAAAATACCCCTGAGTATGTCCACTTCCTTGGTATCCAGGTGTATCCGGTTGTAAATTCGGCGCAAACGCCGCATGATCGAATTAGACTGGTCAGGCTGCATAAAATCAATATCGACTAAGGCTTGATGCAAATGGGTGTAAAAAGATTCCATTTGTTCTGCCGTCGCCAGGGGAATGTCGCCTTTATCACCTACACGACTGCTTTCCTGAACTCCCGCTGCCACGAACAGCTCATAGCAAACGACTTGCACGGCGGCAGCGATATTCAAGGAGCTGTATTCACTGTTACAGGGAATCCTGAGTAAAAAGTGGCACAAATCCAGTTCATGATTTTTTAAGCCTGAATTTTCCCGACCAAATAGGATAGCCACTTTATTGCCCGGTTCATGAATGATGATTTTTTCAGCACATTCCCGTGGTGTTAACTCAGGCCAGCTAATGCTCCGGCAACGGGCGCTTGCCCCTAACACCAACTGGCAATCGGCTATCGCTTCCGGCAAAGTTTGGTACACCTTGGCTCCCGCCAAAATATCATCAGCCCCAGAAGCCCTTGAAGTCGCATCGGCACTCGGAAAAATTTTAGGATTTACCAGGCACAGGTTATCCATAGACATATTCTTCATTGCCCTGGCAACCGCGCCGATATTACCAGGGTGAGAAGTCTCCACCAGTACAATCTTGATATTAGCTAGCAATGCCGCCCCTGCTTAAAAAAAGAGCCAAGTTTATCAAAAGATTTGTTATCCTAATCCAGTTTTCTAACCGCTCATTATACAATCAACCTATGCAACCCATGCTCAATATCGCCATCCGTGCTGCCCGCAGCGCTGGCGACCTGATTCTCCGTTCCTCCGACAATGTCGGCCAACTTCGTATTGACCAGAAAGGTAAGAACGACTTCGCCAGCGAAGTTGACCGCGCAGCAGAACGGGAAATCATCAACATTATCCGAACGGCTTACCCCGACCACGCCATTCTTGCCGAGGAAAGTGGACAACACCAAGGCAACGATTTTGTCTGGGTAATTGACCCATTGGACGGCACCACCAACTTTCTGCATGGTTTTCCACAATATGCCGTGTCCATTGCCTTAAAACACAAAGGACGTCTTGAAGTCGCCGTTATTTACGATCCCTTGCGTGACGAATTGTTTACCGCCAAACGGGGCGGTGGTGCGATGTTGAACAGCCGCAGGTTGCGGGTTACCAACCAAACCACTATGAAAGGCGCATTGATAGGTACCGGCTTTCCTTTTAAAACCGACCTCCATCTGGATGCTTACACCGGCATGTTCAAGGCCATTTCCATGCAAGCCGCTGGTATTCGCCGTGCTGGGGCGGCAGCACTGGATTTGGCTTATGTCGCTGCGGGTCGTCTGGACGGCTTTTGGGAAATCGGTATTATGGAATGGGATATGGCGGCGGGTATCTTGCTGATTAAAGAAGCAGGTGGCGTAGTCACCGACTTTTCGTTTAATGACAATTACTTGGCATCCGGCAATGTTATCGCTGGTAGCCCTAAGATGCACCAGATGTTATACCAATTGATTGAACCGAACGTGACTGATAATTTGAAATAATTCATCGGTTTGGTATGTCGTATTCGATGGCCTTATTTGATTTTCTTATTGATAATGCCATGCGGCACATGCGCGGCAGCGACATGCACGGCGGCTGATTCGCAATGGCCTTGCTGGTCGTCAAAGAAAATATCGGCACCAAAAGCCTTCAAAAAAGCGCCTTTCGACATGCCGCCAAGGAATAGCGCCTCATCAATACGGATGCCCCACGCCCTGAGCGTCCTGACAACGCGTTCGTGTGCGGGCGCGGCACGTGCAGTTACCAAAGCCGTCCTGATGGGAGAAACA
>NZ_JBEBKJ010000116.1:0-7036 GCF_040079455.1 Methyloglobulus sp.
GGTCGAAGTGCCAGCACACCAATTCGTTTTCATCGGTGTAAGGCTTTTCCTGGATGGTGTCGTCAAAGATCAATACGCCATCCTCCTGTTCGATCTCACGCACCGTCTTTTTGACGTGCCGCCATAATAGTTTTGAGTCATAGTCATCCCAGCTTAAAAAACGCGTCACTTGGTCATGGCTGATTGCCCCGTCCAGCAAGCTGGACAACCCCGTCGCCGTCGTTTGACCAAATGAACTCAACAAGTAATCGCTAACTATTTCTAACAGTTCTGTATTCATCCTTATAGTTTACTTTAACTATGGGTGCGTAAGGTGAGTTATTAAGTAAATGGCGTTTTGTTGTGATATTGATGTTGTATTTTTAGTTAGCACGTGTTTGTTTGGCATGATAATTTGCCATAGGATTGAATAGTGTCAATCACCACCCAATAATTCCCACCTATCAACATCCAAAAATTTCCAGTTGACTTAAAGAGGCCATGGTTTTTGGATAGCTTTTTTTCGTTGTTTTAATCGATAAGAATCATCGCCTGTTTCTAGGATGTCACAATGGTGGGTTACCCTATCCAGCAAGGCGGTTGTCATCTTTTCATCACCAAAGACTTGCATCCATTCGGCGAAATTCAGATTGGTGGTAATGATCAATGAGGTTTTCTCGTAGAGCTGGCTAATGAGGTGAAATAACAAGGCTCCCCCGGACTGGGGAAACGGCAGATAGCCAAGTTCGTCAATGATCACCGCATCCACCTGTATTAACCGTTTGGCCAGGAATCCGGCTTTGCCCAACTGTTTTTCTTTTTCCAATTGGTTGACCAAATCGACCGCATTGAAGAAACGGACGCGCTTGGCCTGCTGGATGGCCGAGACAGCCAGTGCGGATGCCACATGGGTTTTGCCGGTACCGGTGCCACCGACAAAAATGAGGTTATTCGCCTGCTCCATGAAGCTGCTGGTGGCCAGTTGTTCAATATGGGCTTTGTCTAGAAGGCTTTCGGCCCAATCAAAATCGATCAAATCCCGATGGTGCGGCAATTTGGCAGCATGCAGTTGGTAGTTCAGGCTTCGGGCATGGCGATCAGCTTGTTCAGCCGCAATTAAGCGATCTAACCAGACTTCTGGCATGACCGGCCTGTGTTGGGCGGCAAATTCAACCCGCCATTCTTGCCAAGCAGCGGCCATGCCGTGGAGATGGAGAGCCTTGAGTTGGGCGTGGCGGTCAATGTTCATAGCGGTACCCCCTCAAACTATCGTAACGGCTACAATCGGCCTGTACGTCAAGGTGCAGGGTAGGAATGTTTGCTGGCAAACTGTGTAGTGCTTTAGGACGGACTGCCTCAGTGAGGCGACGCATTTCGTTGAGTACAATGGCAGCGGCAATAACACCGGTTTGTAAGGTCAGGTCACAAGCGACTTCAAGCGTTTCAAGCCCGGTTTCGCCAAGGCTTCTCGCCATCAGCAGCAGTTCGACAAACGCCCGGTCGCCTTTGTCCTGCTTAAGGATACGGTCCCTGACGATCCGGATAGGTGTCGGCAAATCCCATTGCTGGAACGGTGCGCCATGCCTAAGCGCCCCTGGCTTTTGTTCTAATATCGGCAAATAATGCCAAGGGTCGCACACGAGTTGGTTACGCCCATAACACCGGGCGTGTTCGGCAAGGACTTGTCTATCTGCAACTAACCTTATACGGTCAGCGGTTAGTCGAACCGAAACGACTCGGTTGACCCATTCGGCGGGGACGCTATAACGATTATGGTCAACTTTGACCAAACAGGTGCTGGAGACCCGCATGGTTTTCTCAACATACCCATCAAAAACCGCTTTAACGGGCAATAGGGGGGCTTGTTCTTCAGTAAAACAATCGGCAATTGTCCGTCCCGCTTGTTCCGGGTGCGAACGGTTCGCCAGTTCTTGGCAACGCAAAGCCAGCCAGGCGTTGAGGTCGTCAAAGCCTGAAAACGAGGGTGTCGGTGTAAACAACCATTCCCTGACGTTACCCACTTGGTTCTCAACTTGGCCTTTTTCCCAACCCGATGCCGGTGTACAAGCTACCGGTTCAAACAAGTAATGATTTGCCATCGTGAGAAAACGGCGATTGAATTGGCGTTCTTTGCCCACAAAAATGGCATCAACCACCGTCTTGAGATTATCGTAAATAATTCGTTTAGGAACGCCGTCAAAGTAAGTGAACGCCCTGGCATGGGCATCTAGCACCATTTCCTGGGCTTCCCTAGGATAGGCAACCAGGAACATTTTGCGACTATACGACAGTCGAAAATGAGCAACTTTGATAGCTTGTAGAATCCCGTCCAGCAGGACGTATTCGTAACTCCAGTCGAATTGGCAAGTCTCCCCCGCCGGAAAAGCTAAAGGTACGAAGGCCTGCTTGGAGACCGGTTGTTTACCTGATGCCAGTTTCCAATCGTGTACAAAGCGCTGAACAGGGCCATAAGAACCTTGATAACCCTCCGCTTGTAAACCTTCGAACAAGCGTTGTGCCGTCCTGCGCCGACGTTTTGGCAATTTGCTGTCAAACACCAGCCAATCAGTTAATTGATCTTTAAAGTCGCCCAACTTTGGGGTCGGCTGGACTTGGCGTTGATAGACGGGTTCTGTTTCGGCTTTTAAGGCTTTGCGTACCGTCGGACGGGACAAATTTAGACTTTTGCCTATCTCACCAATAGCTTCGCCACTAATAAAATGGCGTCGCCTGATCTCGGCTATATGATCCATTGTTAACACCCCAGGGCACTCCGACAAATTGTCGGATCATGACATAAACAGGGTGGAAACTTTTCAATGTTGATTCCACCCTTTCCCTGGTAATTTTTACAGGTTGATTAACAGTGTGTTTTCACGCAGCACTGTTTGCGTAGTGAAAATGCACAGCTTTACGAAATCGCGTCGAGTCACATTGCACAACGATGTTTCATGCCCCTTGTTAGGTATGAAACGAGGGTAGCAGGACGGCTGGATGAGCGGTCGCGTTAAGTTTTTGCCGCTTGTTTAGACAGGATGTCCTCAAAACAAGCTTTCGTAAAAATAGCGACTCCTCGCACGCTAGAATTCTGGAAAAATCCAAAAATTTTCAGCACCTTCGCAGTAGTGTCGGTTAAATTGCGATTAATAGATGTTCCCTTAAGTCAAACAATCAGGCTGTTTGCAGCGAAATACGAAATTTTAGGCAAAAAAAGGGGGAGCCGAAGCCCCCCTAATGAGCGCACCTCAAACTTGTCCGGCAGGTTTTTTGAAATCAGCTGTTATTGTTGTGTCCTGCTTGGGTGTTATATCTGGCTTGTTTGATGAATCGTTGCTATCAACAGGTGGTTTTGGATCTTTACCCGCCATCAAATCATCAATTTGACCCTTATCAATGGTTTCCCATTTCATCAGGGCATCTGCCATTTTATGCAAGATACTGATATTGCCTTGCAATAAGCTTTCTGCCTTTTTGTAGTTTTTGTCGATGACTGCCCGAATTTCTTCGTCAATCTTGTTTTGAACGCCGTTAGATACTTTGCTACCTGAAGCCGAGTAACCCATAAACGGTTGACCGCCTTCTTCGCCGTATACCAATGGCCCCATGATGTCAGAAAAGCCCCAACGCGTTACCATGTTACGAGCCAATTCCGTTGCCCGTTCGATGTCGTTAGAAGCACCCGTGGTCACACGGTCGCCACCGTAAATCATCAACTCGGCGATACGTCCACCAAATAAGCTGGCAATTTGACTTTCCAATTTACGTTTGCTGGCACTGTATTGATCGCGCTCTGGCAAGAACATGGTGATACCTAATGCCCGTCCTCTGGGCATGATGCTGACTTTGTACACAGGATCATGGTCGGGTGACATTTGACCTACGATACAATGCCCTGCTTCATGATAGGCGGTGAGACGTTTGTCGTCTTCTGTCATCACCATCGTGTGCTTTTCAGCACCCATCAGGATTTTATCCTTGGCTTTTTCCAATTCGTTCATGCCAACTTTCAACTTATTGGTACGTGCCGCCAACAGTGCCGCTTCATTGATAATGTTAGCTAGGTCAGCACCGGAAAACCCAGGTGTACCTCTTGCGATATTTTTCAATTCAACATCGTCACCTACAGGGACTTTTTTGATATGAACATTCAAAATTTGCTCTCTACCTTTCACGTCAGGCAAACCGACGGTTACTTGACGATCAAAGCGACCTGGACGTAGCAAGGCTTTATCAAGTACGTCTGCACGGTTGGTAGCAGCGATGATAATGACACCTTCGTTACCCGTAAAACCGTCCATTTCTACCAATAGTGCGTTGAGTGTTTGTTCGCGTTCGTCATTACCGCCACCCATGCCAGCACCGCCTCTCTGGCGACCTACTGCGTCAATTTCGTCGATAAAAATGATGCAAGGCGCATGTTCTTTGGCCTGTGCAAACATATCCCGTACTCTAGATGCACCAACACCGACGAACATTTCTACGAAATCTGAACCTGAGATAGTGAAGAATTTAACACCTGCTTCACCTGCAATGGCTCTCGCTAACAAGGTTTTACCCGTACCTGGAGGCCCTACCATCAAAATACCGCGTGGTATCATCCCACCCAGTTTCTGAAATTTCTGAGGATCTCTGAGAAAATCAACCAGCTCTGATACTTCTTCCTTAGCTTCTTCGCAACCTGCCACATCAGCAAATTTGACGGTCAGCTTGTCTTCTTCAAGCATCTTAGCCTTGCTTTTGCCGAACTGACCTGCACCGCCTGCGCCACCTTGAGTCCTGCGCATGTAGACTATCCATACGATAATTAACAGTAGCATAGGAAACCAAGCTATAAAAATCTGCATAAACATCGACTGTTGTGGCGGTGGCGTGGTTCTGATCTGAACATCCGCACTCAAAAGATCATCAATTAAGTGATTGTCACCAGGATTAAAAGTTTGCAAGTTTTGGCCATCGGATGTTCGAACTTTGATCGACGTTCCGGCAATCTCAACACGATCAACCTGACCGCCTTTGACCTTAGCTATAAACTCCGAATAAGCAAGCGAATCCTGTATCGGAGCAGTTGCATTTATCCTGTTGTATATTAAAAAAGCGCCTGTAAACACAACACTCCAGAGCAGTGTGTTCAATATATATCTCTTCATGGTTACTTTCTCCTGACTCCATTTGACTGAAGTCTATAGTTTGATTTGCGCCGTTCTTTGTTTCTTATCGTTGTCTAAAAACTGTCAAACCCGACCAGTATTATTAGAATAATGCTTTTAGGGGTTAACTACTTACTAAATACAAAAAGCTCACTATTTTAAAAGGTTTTCCAGTCACTTACTTTACTAATTTGGAAACACGGTTACTGTCCCGCTTTTTTATCTGTAAAACACCCCTCTTATTTGATGATTTTCCTTACAAAAAACTCAATAATTGATCCCCATAGCGCATTTTTATTTTATTCAATGCCACTACTTGAATCTGTCTTACTCGTTCCCTGGTTAAATTGAGCTCCGAACCTATCTCTTGCAAAGTCATTTGCTGGTCTGTTCCTACCCCAAAATGCGAACATAAAATTTTGGCTTCTCTTGGGTTTAAGGTCTTGATGGCGTTTTTAATCAAGCCTTGCAGCTCAGATTCAGCAATCATATTGTATGAATGTGGAAAAACGTTTTGCGCTATGAAATTTATCGGTGCAAAAGACTGTTCGTCTTCGTCATCGTCAAAAGCTTCCAAAGAAACAGAGCTTTGCGATATTGAAAGCAGCGTATTAACTTCGTTTTGAGATAACTGAGTCTGTTCAGCTAATTCTTTAGTGCTGGGTTCTATACCGGTTTTCAACGTGATGGCATCTTTTGTACGGAACACTTTATTAATGGTAGCGATTTGCCCACAAGGTATCCGTACCACTCTTTCTGAGCGTGACAGAGAGCGGGAAATAGCTTGTCTGATCCAATAACCGGCATAAGTTGAAAATTGGAAGCCCAAGCGATACTTAAATCTATCTACTGCTTTAAGCAAACCGGTATGGCCTTCTTGGACTAGATCTTCAAAGTCCATGAAGTTACCTTTGTATTGATTAGCGATAAACAACACAAGCTTTGCATTGACTGTGGCAAGTTGTTGCCTGTGCGTCAACCAGAAATGTTCTGACAAAACCACGTCACCAAGCAGTTGGCTCATGTCTTCAGTAGATAAAAACAAGAACTGCTCTTCATGTCCATCCAAAGCCATCGCCTTGAATTGATCTGCCATACTTGGCGTATCGCGGCGACTTGCACCATGTAAGCGTTTTAGTATGATTTCATAGCCTTTCTTTTCTTGCGATCCCGACTGAACAGAAAGACCTCTTAACTTGAACGCGTAGGTAATAATGTCAACCAGTTTTACAAGGTCTTCAAAAGCAAAAGGAAATTGCTGGACGGCGAAGGTTAGCCGACGCTTGTCATTGGTATAAACCTCTTCGTTCTGAGCATTGCCAGAAACTGAGTGACTAACGAATTGATAATGTTTTTTTACATCTTTTAAGAAATCGCTAAATTCAGTTGACGCAGCACCGTCATCTTCTTGTTCAGTTTTATCACACTGCTGTTCATATTTGTTAAGCACCCATAAAGCGGTGACAGGGAACTTAGACAGCGTGTTTATTAATTTGGTTTTTTGCTCTTCAACCTGTCGAGCAAGCTGTAAGTTTCTATTCTCAGTGCTTTCTACCTCTTTATTTACTAAGGGAGGCTTCTTATCAACTGGATTGTTGTTAACAACAACAGTGCCGTTGATTTCCGGTACAGACATATATTCAGTTAATAGTCTCATGACATCAAATCCTCGCAAACATTGTTTATATCAAACATGAGTAGTCAAATTTGCGTCGGAAAATTATATAAAAACAAGCGGGTTAACCACCACACAACTAGGACAAGCTATTGATGCATTAGTTTTATAAATTTTCTGAAGCAGT
Source organism: Methyloglobulus sp. (assembly GCF_040079455.1). Taxonomy (GTDB): domain Bacteria; phylum Pseudomonadota; class Gammaproteobacteria; order Methylococcales; family Methylomonadaceae; genus Methyloglobulus. The sequence continues at coordinate 6,929 of NZ_JBEBKJ010000116.1, forward strand.
ACTAATTTCGAATTCGAGGTAAATATTATCGACATTGCTTATTGTTGTCAAACAATATTTATACAAAACATAGACAATATTAATATTTCTACATGGAAATTTTATTAG
>NZ_JBEBKJ010000117.1:0-6903 GCF_040079455.1 Methyloglobulus sp.
GGACATGACCAAACGCATTGAGTGTCATTTCAAATGCTAGAAAGAAATATTAAGTTACTGAAATTTAAGATTTCTCCCGATGGTCGAAATGACAAAAATTACAACATTTATTGAATATTTGTTACGTACCAAGGTATCGTTTAACGTATTTTTTCTGTATTTTCGGAAGCGATTTCTAAAACGGTTCACTTTATATCCAGGGCAAAATTTAACTCGATGATTTGCAGAAAGTCGGGTTTAGCGTGACGGCTATGGTTGCCAATGCCGTTAAGTTAAGGAACCTCTGATTAAGTCCTTCGACAAGCTCAGTACCCAATGGGCATAAAGACGAACGGTAAGTAATTGATTCCGTTCGTGGTGAGCCTGTCGAACCATGGGCGGAATCAATTTGTTCAGAGCTTCCTTGCGCGTACGCTAAGTTGTTTTACTGCTAGGTAATTAGCTTTTACACCGCTCAGAGCGGCAGGTTGTCGCTGGCTGAGCGCAGTCGAAGCCCTATGCCTGCTCTTTTTTTCGCTTCGGCTACGCTCAGCCAACGGTTCTTGTAACCTGAAGGTCATAAATGCTCTTGGGTATAACCGTAACGGCATTGAATTACCAGTCCGTCTTGCGTAGGTTCCACACTCATATAACAAGGATTGAAGATGGCAGATATAGAAACCAAAGCTCAACAGGCAACGACTGAAAACGGCGGCACGGTGGTGGCATGTTTTCGTATGCGTCAGGTGTTTTTCCTTAAATGGCTGGCAAAAGCAAACGCTGTCTACAACCCTAAAACGCTAGCGGCGGGATTGCCTTCGCGTGATGGGATGTGTTACCCCGTGACTCGCGTTTTGCCGACGGCGACGTTTTTGAACCATGATGAAACCTTGCGGACGGGGCAGCATGCACCGCGCGGCTTGGGAGTTATGCTATTAATGCTTTTTAATTGTCTGTCTATAACCTACGCAGGAACCCATGCAACAGTAAGTCCTGGCTGGACTGCGCCTGACCAATATGGTTATAACTATTTTGATTTCTACCCTGATGCCGAAACGGCCTGTAAGGTTGTATATTCTCGGTTCCCCGATTTTGCCGATAAATATCATCACTATACAATTACTAGAAAACTATCTGATTACGGGATGATAGAAGCGCAATGTTGGTATGATCCACGTCGTGACAATCTTCCCCCTACAGCTTCTGAAGGAGTCAACAGGTTTTGGTATTGTGTCGATCATTCTGGTGATATGCTTCCAGTCCACAAAGATACGCAATGCCCAGACGATTGTCCCGAAAACAGTACTTTTAACAATGTTACGTTTTCATGTGAAGTCGGTAATCAAAAAGGAACGCCTGACCCTACTTGTGATATACCAAAAACTGACAACCCGATTTCAATTTCTGCCGGCAATAAAGTATTGCGAGAAACTGACTATGTTAATTCTGGGATTACGGACTTATCTTTTATTCGCATGTACAACTCTACCTCCTCTGTCGACTTTGATAATAAGCAAGGCTTTCAGTGGCGCAATCGTTTTAATTATTCAATTACATTTAATAACCAATCAGGTAATCAACTCGTTCACCGCCCTGGTGGTAAGGTATTTACATTCGCTCCAATTGGTTCTAACTGGCGCCCAGACCCTGACATCACCGACAAACTTGTTGAATTTAAAGACACTGCTGGCGTACGCACCGGCTGGGTCTACACGGTGGATGCAACTGGAGAAGTTGAGACCTACGATACTAAAGGTAAATTGTTAAGTATAAAAAACCGAGGAGGTTTAGTCCAAACTATGACCTACAGTTGTACTACGAGCAGAATAGGTTGTCCTGTACCCACCCCAGTTACTATTGCTCCGTTTGACGATTTGCTAATTAAAGTCACTGATTCTTTTGGGCGCAGTTTACATTTTATTTACGATTTATCAGGGCGCCTTACCAAGGTGATTAATCCGCAAGGTGGCGTTAACAATTATGGATATGATAGTAACTCTAATCTGACCAGTGTTACTTATCCTGATGGTAAAACTAAAACCTATCTTTACGAAAATAAAGTTTTTATCCATGCCCTCAATGGTATCAACGACGAAAACAATAATCGTTATGCCACTTACCGTTATGATGCCGCAGGCCGTGCGTATGACGAGGAATTAGCCCCCGCTTTAAACTTACCGGCTACTAAAAAAATCGACCACAACAATTTGGTTTATAACGTTGATAGCACTGGTAATCCAACGTCAACGGTGGTCACTGATGCTCTAGGCAGCAAGCGTACTTATAACTTCACTACCATATTAGGGGTCGTCAAAAGCACCGGCCAAAGCCAACCCGGCGGTGCTGGCTGTTCCGCATCCGCCTCCAACATCACTTATGATATCAACGGCAACGTTGCATCCCGCACCGACTTTGATGGCCACAAGACCACTTACCGCTACGACATGGCCCGTAACCTGGAAACATCGCGCACCGAAGGCTTAACCACGGCGGGTGCGGCAACCCCTGCCGCCCGTACCATGACCACCACCTGGCACCCGAAATGGCGTTTGCCGCTGGTGACTGCCGACTACACCGGGGCAACGGCGACTGGCACGCCAGTTAAGAAAACCACCAACGCCTACGACACCAAAGGCAACCTGACCAGCTTGACCGAAAGCGACCCGGCACGAGGCCTGAACCGCACGACCACCATCACCTACACCTATTCCACTGCCGTACCCGGTTTGGTGCTAAAGAAAGTGGTCAATGGCCCGCGCACCGATGTCAACGATATGACCACCTACAGCTATTATCCGCATAATGCGGCGTGTACCGCCAGTGCTGCTGCACCGATCATCAATCCTATTACCGGCACCAGCCCCGTTAATCTAGGCTGCCGTGGACAATTGTTTAAGGTGACCAATGCCTTAAATCAGACCATTACCTATAACCGCTATAACCATCACGGCCAAGTGGAACAAATGACCGATGCCAATGGTTTGGTGACTGTTTCAACTTATGATTTACGCCAACGCCTGACTTCCCAAAAAGTCGGCACGGAATTGACTAAGTTGACTTACGACAATGCCGGACAGATCATCCAATTGACTTTTCCCGACAACAGCTTCCTGAAATACAGCTACGATGCCGCGCACCGCTTGATTCAAGTGCAAGACACCTTGGGCAACAAAGTCACTTACACACTCGATGCCGCTGGCAACCGCATTAAAGAGCAGACAAAAGACCCGACGGGTGTCTTGGCCAAAACCTTAACCCGCAGCTACGACGCTTTGAATCGGCTGCAAAAGACAACTGGGCTGGAATAAATCAAGGGGATTCAACATGACTAGTACTTTACGCCTTAACCTCAATTTAAAACAACACCAGCGCACTATTGTGCTGTCTTTAAGTCTGCTTTCTGGGCTTACGCCGGGATTTTGCTTGGCGGTGGCGCCGATCATGCACTACGAATACGATGCCAACGGCAACCTGACCAAAACCACTGACGGCTTAAGCCATGCCACCACGCAACAATACGATGCGGTGGACAGGCTAATCCAACAAAGCCAACCGCACCCAACCACGCCCAATACGCAACTGGGCAAGACAGCTACAAAATACAATGCCGTGGATGAAGTGACGGCCATCACTGATCCGCGCTTGTTGGCGACTCAATACACCAAAAACGCCTTTGGCGAGGTATTAAGCCAAGCCAGCCCAGATACCGGCACGACCCGCAGCACCTATGATAATGCTGGCAACCTGTTAACCCGCACCGATGCCCGCAACAAAACCCTAACCTACACTTATGACAGCCTAAATCGGCTGGTTAAGATGGTTTATGACACCAACGTTAGCGTCAGTTTTGCTTACGACCAAGGCGTTAACGGCTTAGGCCATCTCACCCTAATGCGCGATACGACCGGCACCACCTCATGGACGTATAACGCGGCTGGCAGGGTACTGAGCAAAACCTGGGCGACAGGTACAATTAAGCTGATCACGCGCTGTGGTTACGACACCGCAGGTCGGTTAATCACCATGACGTATCCCTCCGGCAAGACGGTTAATGTCACCTATAGCAAAGGTTTGGTGAGCGCGTTAACTATGAGTGGGCAGGTATTGGTCAACGCCATCCATTACCAACCGTTCGGCACGGCGGCGGATTGGGTATACGGAAACGGCCTTAAAGCAATCCGCGATTTCGACTTAGATGGGCGCATCATCGCCTATGACTTAGGGGAGCGGGTGCGGACAGTTAGCTACGATGCCGCTAGCCGCATTGCCAAGTACAAGGATACCGATCTGAACTATGACCAAACCTTTGTCCATGACGGCTTAGACCGTTTGGTGGCGGTCGATACGCCGCGCTCACAAACCGACCTGAGCTATGATCTAAACGGCAACCGTACCCAGTTGCTGGTGAATGGCACAAGCAAAACCTCGTCCATTGCTACCACCAATAACCGCTTGTTGAAAATCAGCCAAAACACGACCGCCTTAAAAACCTACAGTTATGATTTGGCCGGTAACATTACCAGCGATGGCAGCAACCAATTTGCCTATGACGGCAGAGGACGGTTAGTCAGTGCCACCGGACGGTTTAACGGCACCGATACCTACAAAATAAACGGCTTAGGCCAGCGCATCACCAAAATCAATGGCAGTATCACCTATTTTGTCTACGATGAAGCCGGACAATTACTGGGTGAATACGACACCAGCGGCAAAGCCATTCAGGAAACGGTATGGTTAGGCAATATGCCGGTGGCGTTAATCAAGAACAACGCCCGTTATTACATCTATGCCGACCACCTCAACACCCCCAGAGCCATTGCCGACGGCGTGGGCAAAGTGATCTGGCGTTGGGATGGCGAGCCGTTTGGCAGCACCTTAGCCAATGAAGACCCAGACAAAAACAGCCAGAAATTCACCTACAACCTGCGCTTTCCCGGCCAGTATTATGACAATTCCACCGGCCTACATTACAACGGCTTTCGGGATTATGATCCGGCGATTGGACGGTATATTGAGAGTGACCCGATTGGGTTGGCGGGGGGGATTAATACTTATGCATATGTCGGCGGGAATCCACTCAGTTATACAGACCCTCAAGGGTTAGCAGCTTCAGGTGCGGCAGTTGGAGGGCAAGTCGGTGGTTATGTAGGCGGTGTAGTGGGTGGGGCTATTGGAGGTCTGGTTGGCCCTGAGGGGATTCCTGTAGGCGCAGCTGCGGGACGTGCAGCAGGTAGTGCGGCAGGTGCGGCTGCGGCGGGTAGTGCGATTCAAGATGCCTGCTCTCCTGACAAGCCTTGTCCACCATGTTCACCCTATCCAGTTGGCCAAGTTGGTTATCAAGGCCCAAAACAATCAGTATTCGGTATTGATGGAACAAGATCAGGTACGGGAAAGTTACATTATATTATCTTTGAAGTTCAACAGAATCCATTTGATCAGTGTAAATGCAGATGGCAAGAAACAAAAAAACTTTTTGGACATCATTTTTATGGGAATCCTGATCCTTTGTGGATAAATTTAAATGGCAAAGGTAGACCCCCGACTTATCCATAAAGAGATAGCATGAATAAATTTAGGCCGCATCACAGCTGTATTTGTAAAGATATTTATACACAAAATGGTAATCTATTTTTAATACCAGAGTTGTGGGTTAATCTTGGTGATATTAAGGTGTTGAAAGAAGTTGAAGAGAAAGGATTTGCTGTTGCGACTGATGGACAGCCTATTCAAAAAGATTCAGAGCTAATTATTAAAGAAGATGGTTTTTTTGATCTTTTGAAGAGCAATGATCTCTTATCCTATACGATATTTTCGGATGAAGGATATCTTAAAGATTTACCCGTGTTTTTTCAGGATGAGTGGAATTCAGAAATTAAAATAGATTCCATGAATCTACTTGGCTGGACAGTCAATAAATTTACTGAGCCAGCTTTGTTATATGGTGATTTTCCAATTCGACCTATTTTAAAAGGAGAAGAAATAATTGGTTATGAGATATTGGATAATACGATAATTAATAAATGGGGGTTAATCAACACATATGAAGACGCATCGAAAATAGCATATAAGAATAGTGCTGAAGATTTATATCATGAAATATGGCGTCCCCTTGCCGTATGCGTTGATAAATTTACACTAAAAAAATTGGAATCAACACGTAACACGTAACACGGAAGCCGATAGGCGTTCCGCCGAAAAACCCGCTTCCCGGCCATGCCGCCAAGGCAAGCCGTGCGCCCCTTGCAAAACCTTGCCAAGATACATAATGCCCCTGATTATGCGAATAAGCTGGGGCCGCCTTCCGCGCCCCATTTGTTCGCATAATTTGCACTATGCAAAATGGCACTTGTTTTGCTGGGGCGCACCTTCATCCCGTGTTTTTGGGTTGTTTGATCCGTGCATATCCCGTGCATAGGGGTTGTATTTAGGCTTTTTAGCCCATTCTCGGCTTTTTTGTAGAAGGCATGATAAAAAGCACGGAACAACCAACCCCTATCCACGCCAGGTACACACGCCATCCTTGGCGTAAACACCCTTTAGATCGTGGCAAGATAGGTGAAGTAGGCCCACATGCAAGCATGGTGCACCTTCTTCACTGTCCTTATTCGCGCTACGCTCTCAACGGTATCTTGTCCTGCTGGACGCGGTTGCCACCTTAATCCGTAAAGCCCTCGACCGTGACAATATCGCCGAACCGTTCAAAGGGCCGTAGGTGCGATTAGCTTTAGCGTAATCGCACGAATGGAAAAGGAGAAATTACGTTCTCCCAAGATCATATAGATACGGCCTTATAAAGTTTGAACTTATAGCGTTATTTTGTGTCTCATCCGTATGGAAAAAGAAGACGCGAGGTATCAAACATTGGAGCAACTGCACGAGCGGCGAAAGCAGGTAGTGCGGTTGCATAAACAAGGCATTAAGGTG
>NZ_JBEBKJ010000118.1:0-6893 GCF_040079455.1 Methyloglobulus sp.
AACCGCACTACCTGCTTTCGCCGCTCGTGCAGTTGCTCCAATGTTTGATACCTCGCGTCTTCTTTTTCCATACGGATAAGACACAAAATAACGCTATAAATTCAAACTTTATAAGGTCGTATCTATAAGAGACAGGCTCGTAAGCCCGGTAACGGTGGTTGAGCATGAAGGTCTTGGTCGGGCAATCAAGATGCCGACAACGATAACGTTGCACGCACTTAAACCCGATTTTGCGATGTTGTAGCCGCCACACTGTGGGCAGATGATTTCTTGGTAACAGGCCATGTGGAAACACTGAAGTAGTTAAATCAATTTATTATTTCATCATTCTCATGTTAATTCACATGTTTAACCGGTTACCGTTTTTTGTTAGCAAGTCTAGTTGTATTGGCCAGTCCAGCTACGTTTGCGGTAAATCGTGCTGTTATTATCAACTTTGGAAGTATTGGTGTTGGACTTGATACTGCCGCTATCAAGGCGACTCGGCATCTAATCGGTTTCGCTGTTGCTAATGGCACGGTCGATAATTTTGCTGTCCCCAAGGTATCCGCTGGCACACCAATTCCTATTGAAGGTGGTTTTACAGCTTGTGCAGAAGCCCATTCCATTACCGATGGACGTTTCAATGCTTTTATACAGGAATTGAAATCTATCAAACCAAAGTCCGGAACTGTTTACAGCGTGACGCTTACCGCAACCTGTGATGCACTGCGATAAAGCCTAATCTGTAGCATGTTGAACTGTGAGATTTGATTAGTCAAAAATATTGAAATGCACTAACAGAAAAATCATTTCCACCACGCAGTTACGAACACTTATCACGCCGTAACTGCCTAATGGGTTGATTTTTAGCGCGTAACCACTATCGGCTCTGGCTGTGAGACGTAGCGATTATAAAGAGGCCAAGTTTTTACGTGCAGGTATTTCCGTACCGGTGACTTAATGACCGATACACACAAAGCGATAGAGAACAGACACCAAACCGCCGCATATTCATTTGGATCATTCGTGGTTACGCTGGAAATCCAAGGTCCCATCAAATAATGGAACGCCACAAACCGATAAGAGCCATAAATAATCGGCAAAATAAATGACACCAAGATGTAACTGAGGACGTGCAAGCCCCAATGAAAATTAAATAACCACTCGATTGGATCAGATAACAATCCATTTAAAGGCATTTGCCAAGCGATGTGCCAAGCACCATGCACGGAGCAAACCGCCGGCCCACAAAAACCTTCTATGCCTATATTGCACTTACCCGCCCAGTCAAATGGGTACATTTTAAACAGCAGGAAAATGGTACCCACTGAGCAGAGAGTATAAACTACTGTTTGTATCTTAACTTTGATTTCTTCTGGGATGAAGTATAACGCCACCATATTCACAAAAAACGGCTGGAACGCAACATGCAGATAACCCAGCAGAGTGAGAATCTGGTTGTTGGGGTTATCACATAAATCGATGTAAATATAAGTGGCAGCCTGTAACAGTTCCATTAACGCGAAATACGTTAACGGAATCCACAGTTCTTTTGATTCCCCTTTTTTTGCTATATAAACTGCGGTACTTAGCCCTATAGCAGCTAAAACCCCTGACGCTTCTCCACTCCAACACATAAAAACGACCTTTAATGATTAAAAAGCAAAATTTGTACGAACAAACGATAGCATTCTTGAATTGAATCAATATGCACCAAAAAACGGCTAATTGTATTACGAAGTACCCTATCAAAAAAGGTAAATTAACGATTAACAACTAAGCATTAGATTAGGCATGGCGAGTTGTTCAGCCAGCATTCAGCAATAAAGGCTTATATGTAATGTCAGCGTGCGGAATTCAAACGCTAATAAGCACCATTGATAACTGGGTTACCAAGTCATTCGTGGAGGCTATCTGTAATTTATGGGGGGAAGACATGATGAAATGGTTATTGATGCTCGTATGGTTAAGTGTTGCAGCATGCTCGGTTGAACCTTATGCAACGCATGGATTTTACGATAACCCTGAATCTGCAACAGCAAGGCATGAGATAATCGCGATTGATTCCACGATCCGTCAACTGGACTATGAATACGCAAAAGCAAGCAATGCTATCAGCGTAAATGATGCAGAAAAAGTGTACTTGCAGCCCTTTGAAGATGATCTGCTAAAAAAGCGGGAGGCTATCTCCAAATAGGAATTAAACGAACCAGCATGTAATCAGAAAAAAGAATTAAACGAATCGGCGTGTAATTAGCAAGGCTATCAAAGTTTACCCATACTCCACAGGATTAACCTTGTAAAGTATGGGCAAGCATCAATCACATGACGCATCCCTGTCGATCATTATGGTCATATTGTCATTACTGATGGTGGCGATTGGTAAATCCACCCCCGAACACCATTGTTTTACGGCATCTCTCTTATTTGCCCCGGTAACCAGAAAGGTAACTTGCCCTGAATTACCCAGCGCATTAGCACTGATGGAAACCCGCTCCGGTGGCGGTTTAGGCGAGTTATAAACCGCATGGGTCAATTCATCGGGATTATGCTGATGGCCTGGGAACAAGCTCGCAGTATGGCCATCTTCACCCATACCCAATAAAACAAGGTCGAAGGGCAGGGCATCGGCGACTACTTGCCGATAAGCAATTGCGCCTTGCTCCGGCCCCAGTTCGGCTGGAATATCAAAAATTTGATTTTTGGGGATAGCGACTTGATCCAATACGGCTTGAGCTGCCATGACGCTGTTCCGGTCTTTGTGATCGACGGGCAAGCACCGTTCGTCACCGTGGTATATCCACCAGTTTGCCCAATCCGCTTCGGAATCAGACAACATGCGATAGACTTTTTCCGGCGTAGTGCCGCCCGCCAAAACCAGTTTGAATTTGCCGCGTTCCGCAATGGCTGATTTTGCGGCAACCAAAATTTCTTTACAGGCAGCTTCCGCAACTTGGTCAGAGGTTTCCAGGCAATGCCAAAGATAATCAGGCTTCATATTTACAAGGCTCCGGTGTTAAGGAACTGCGCCAGGACTGGCTTTCTTTATCAAACAAGCGGCGGCTGTCTTCTGGTCCCCACGATCCGGCGGGATAGGTGGCGATATAATCCCGTTCAATTGCCCAAGTTTGCAAGATAGGGTCAACAATACGCCAAGCGTATTCGACTTCATCAAAGCGCAGGAATAATGATCGGTCACCTTTTAATACGTCCAACAATAAGTCTTCGTAGGCATCAATCGCCTTTTCATCGTGGTTACGAAAACTCGCATCCAGGCTGCTGGTGCGTGTGCTCATTTCCAGCCCGGGTTCTTTCACTGTCATTTCGATTCGGATACATTCTTCCGGTTGTATGCCCAACAGTACCCAGTTAGGGTTCATACATTGCACATGGGTATCGCGGAAGAATTGCAGCGGCGGATGGCGGAAACAGATCGAAATCGTTGATTGCGCTTTCGCCATCCGCTTTCCGGTACGCAAATAAAACGGCACACCGCGCCAACGCCAGTTATCAATATACAACTTCATGGCGGCATAAGTCTCTGTCGTGCTGTTGGCTGGGACATTATCTTCTTGCAAATAGCCATTGACCTTTTTACCGTTGACACTGCCTTTGGCATATTGGGCGCGGAACGAATGCCCGTGTACGGCCTCTTTCGGTATCGGCCTGATGGATTTCAACACCTTCACTTTTTCGTCACGCAAGGATTCCGCTTCCATGGAGACGGGCGGTTCCATTGCCACCAAGGTCAGCATTTGCAGCAAATGGCTTTGCAACATATCGCGCATGGCACCGGCGCTGTTGTAATATTCGCCACGGCCCTCAATACCGATTTCCTCGGAATGGGTGATCTGGACATGGTCGATATAGTTGCGATTCCACAACGGTTCCAACATCACGTTCGCAAACCGGAACACCAGCACGTTTTGCACCATGCCTTTGCCCAGGTAGTGGTCGATGCGGTAAATCTGTTCCTCATGCAGGTATTGGCTGATCCGCTTTTGCAAGGCCTGGGCACTGTCCAAGTCGTAGCCGAACGGTTTTTCGATAATCACCCGCCGCCAGCCGTATTCTTCCTCGAATAAGTGGTTGTCGCTCAACAACTCCATCACCTGTGCGAAATCGGCTGGGCTGATGGACAAATAAAACGCGATATTCTTGGAAAACTGCTGGTCTGGGCTGTTGATGAGTTCCGCCAAGGCACTGTAGGCTTCCGCTTCGTGCAGATCACCTCGGTGATAATAAAAGCGTTCGCTAAAGCGTTTGAACACATGTTCGTTCATGTCGCTTTTTACTTTCTGCTCGATCATGTCCCTGAGTTCTTTTAACCAGGTTTTCTGATCCCACGGCCTGCGCCCGATGGCGATAATCCGCGTACCTTCCGGCAATTGATTGGCCGCATCCAGATGATACAACGCGGGCATGAGTTTGATACGGGACAAGTTGCCCGTAGAGCCATAGATAACGTAAGTGCAGGGTTCGGCGTTCATGGTCTAAGTGGGTTACGTTTAAATGAAGAATGAAGTTTGTTATGTACCTACAAGTAAATTCACGTAGGTTGGGGTGAGGTACGAACCCCAACGTTGTGCGTTGGATTGTTTGTTGGGGTTCACAAGTTCACCCCAACCTACATTCAATACGCCGGAAGGGGCATGTTGCCCCATCCGAACGGTTTCAAAGTGGTTCAAAAATAATAACCTCACTAATAAAACGTATGTAACGGGGTTTCAAACCCCGTCCCGCGTTTCACGGGAATAGTTTTAAGGGCAAGAGTAACGATCTTTTAGTTCCTTTATGTAGAAATCTACATTATTTGTAAGTTTCTCCATAACCAAGGGCAAATATTCAGTTACATCGCTAAATATCAAATCGCTTTTAGAATAACTATGATAAGTGGAGAGATACTTGATAATATTATCTTTTTCTGCCTTATCCAAGGTAGCAACTGGATCGAAAGCTTGATGAAGATGAAAGTTAGATAAGTGTATGAGTTTGCAACCATAATTGTAAATTAATTGTTCCCAGCCCCCAAGGTGTGACGCAAGATCTACCATTTTCCTATCAGTTATTCTAATAAACTTTCCTTTTAAGTTTATTTCACCCCATTCTTTGCCATTAGCAGATAGCTCCATAAGCTTGCGAGCACGATTGGGAGTGGTGTCTTCATGCCACAAATAGCTAACACGAATCAATGTGTCCAGTTCTTGACGTAAAAGTCCGATACAGACTGCGTACTTCTTTTGCTCATGTAGTATCTTAAATGAATCTGAATTTTCCACAGACCGCGCCTTGGCCTGTGAGAGAAATTGTTTTGCAGCATTCATTTAGTTGGCTTCCTAACTAAATATAAAAAGCAGGTTCATGGTTAAAAATAGATTTTTTAAATTAATCGGGTTGGTGTTCGCCAAGCTCACTCTAACCTAAGAGTTCTCTCAACGAAAAATATCTCAGTTAAAGTGTTGATGAAAACTTGGTTGTTCATTTGGTTCACTTCTATTTGATCCAGTTCCGGTGCAAAGGTATTTTTGTGTAACAAGATACCTGAGGCAGCCCCATTGTGCGCTCATTTCTTCGCATTTTTCCGAGCGTACAGCAAAAGTTTCTGCACCTGTATAACCCCATGTTTGGCATCTGCTTTTAGCTACAGAGTTAGCTTGTTGCTCATTGCCCGTTGCAATTTCAGCCATCGAACGCTCATATGAGAGCGTGACTGTTGCATCACCACGACTCGCATCGGTTTCTTGCCAATCTTTGACAACTTCTCTCATACAGCCTTGCACCGCAATACTCAACAAGCAGATTAATATTGCCTTATGTTCCATAAAATAATCCCAATGCTTAAACAAACTTATTATAGTTGTTTTATTGTGTTGTTCTATGTGCCTACCGTCAAACTTCCTCGTCTTTCTTTAGTCAATGGGTGGGCGTATGCTGTTCATGTTCGCAAGGGACGATACGATGATGCAAATGGTGGGTAAAAAAACCAAGTAGGGTACGCATTGCGTACCCTACCTAAGCTACACATTATACGTAGACGAAGCCGTCTTTCCGCCATACCCCGTCCAGTCGGTATGGAAAAACTCGCCTCTTGGTCTGTCGGTACGCTCGTACGTGTGCGCCCCGAAATAATCGCGTTGTGCCTGCAATAAATTGGCAGGGAGCCGTTCGGTACGATAGCCGTCGAAATAGGCTAAGGCTGTAGAAAACGCAGGTGTGGGTATGCCCATTTCGATACCGAATATGACCGCTTTGCGCCAGCCTTCTTCGGCTTGCCGCATGGCATCGATAAAAAAATCGGCCATCAACAAGTTTTCAATATCGGGATTAGTTTGGTAAGCCTGTTTAATGTCATTCAAAAACTGGCTGCGGATAATACAGCCGCCGCGCCACATTAAAGCGATTTCGCCGTAGTTGAGGTCGAAGTTGTATTCTGTTGAAGCCTCACGCAGTAAGCGGAAGCCTTGGGCGTAAGAAATAATCTTGGCGGCATATAGAGCATCACGGATGGCATTAATCATGGCTTGTTTATCGCCAGTGAACGTTTGCTTGGGTCTAGCAAGGAATTCGGCAGCTTTGATGCGCTCTGATTTCTGCGCTGATAAACAACGGGCAAACACTGCCTCGCCAATTAACGTTAAAGGTATGCCCAAATCCAGGGCGTTGATGCCTGTCCATTTGCCTGTGCCTTTTTGTCCGGCGGTATCGAGTATTTTATGCAGTAATGGCGAGCCGTCTTCATCTTTATAAGCCAGGATCGCTGCGGTAATTTCGACCAAATATGAGCTGAGTTCGCCTTTATTCCATTCGTCAAAAATAGTGTGCATTTCATCAGCACTCAAGCCCAGCCCCTCAGAGAGCAATTGATAGGCTTCACAGATGATTTGCATATCGCCGTATTCGATGCCGTTATG
>NZ_JBEBKJ010000119.1:0-6831 GCF_040079455.1 Methyloglobulus sp.
CTGCCTTTGATTCGTCCGTTGCTCGCTAAAATTTACCATTGGCAGGTTTCCCGGCGACTAAGGCTCAGTGGGCGGCTCTGATTTAACCCAAACACTATAGTTTTCTTTAGGTTAGCGTAATGCCTCCTTCATAGATAATTATCATAAACATTAAGGGGCATCGCAACGATTCCTCAAATTTTGGGTCATAGTCCTTAAGGAATCAGTTAGCCAAGATTTAGCTCTACCGTGAATTCAGCCAAATTAACTTTCTTAGCGCCTGATTTAGATTTTCTGCAGGTCAAAATAACAATAAGAAGCGAAGAGTATTTAGATGAAGAGTATTTTAGTAACCGGCGCCACCGGTCAAATCGGTGTGGAGTTGACGCAGGCATTGCGTAATGGATATGGCGCTGCTTATGTGACCGCTGCCGGGCATACTAGCCAGCCACCTGGGGATTTGACACAGACGGGCCGCTATTTTCACTTTGATATCCGCGATGCCTCAGCACTTAATCAAATCGTTGAAAGCTATCATTGCAATACGATTTTTCATCTAGCCTCATTACTTTCCGCTGTGGCCGAAGCCCAACCACTTGAGGCTTGGGATACTAATATGAACGGCCTGATCAATGTACTCGAAACCGCAAGAACACACAGTTGCGCCGTATTTTTTCCAAGTTCCATCGGTGCGTTCGGCCCCGAAACAACAGGTTTCAATACACCACAGGATACTATTCAGCGGCCTAAGTCTTTGTACGGCATAACCAAGGTGTCTGGGGAATTGCTTTGCGACTATTATTTTCATCGTTATGGTGTCGATACGCGCGGTTTACGGTATCCGGGACTGATCTCCAACAAAGCCTTGCCGGGCGGGGGGACGACGGATTATGCGGTCGATATTTTTTATGCGGCGGTCAAAAATCGTCATTATGATTGCTTTCTTCGTGCCGATACTCAACTGGACATGATGTATATGCCGGACGCGGTTAACGCCGCCATCACACTTATGGAAGCGGATAGTGCAAGATTGAAACATCGAAACGCATTCAATATCACAGCCATGAGTTTTACGCCCGAGCAACTTGCAGCGGAAATACAAAAACACCTACCCGATTTTAAAATCAGTTATCGAATTGACCCAGTCCGTCAGGCGATTGCCGACTCCTGGCCCCGGCATATGGATGATAGCGCCGCCCGCGCTGAATGGGGCTGGGAGGCGAAGTATGATAAGGCCACAATGGTCAAGGATATGCTGGAACAAGTCACCGTCAAGTTGAACTAAAAATTGAGATAGCCACTTATGTCGCTTAATAAAGTAGAACAATTATTCAATGCCAAATTGATTAGCCTGGAAGAACAAGGCATGCGTAAAGGCAACGAGAAAACCGTCATCGGGGTCAAACCTGCTGAAAACGGCTTTGGCATCCGCTATAAGCTTGAAGGCTACGGAGATAGGGCTTTCTTACGAATGAATTCAAATTCTTACCTAGGATTGTCATTGCATCCTCTAGTGATAAGAGCTGAAGCCGAAGCAGTTGAAAAATATGGCACCGGCCCCGGAGCGGTGCGGTTCATCAGCGGAACTTACCAACCGCATAAAGACCTGGAAAAGCGGCTTGCCGAGTTCCACGGACGCGAATCGGCCATGCTATTCAGTGCCGCCTATGCGACGATGATGGGCGTTCTGCCCCAATTTATATCAGAAGATACCCTCGTTGTTAGTGATGCGCTTAACCATAGTTGTATCATTAACGCTATCCGTTTATCCCTTCCGGCCAAGAAAGAAGTTTATGCCCATGCAAATATCGATGCGCTGGATAAGATTCTTGCAACCAATAGAGGGCAGTTCAAACGGGTATGTGTCGTAACGGATGGCATTTTCAGTATGCGCGGCGATCATGCCCAGATAGACAAGATTAATGCCTGCTGTAAGCAACATGAAGCAGGCTATGAAGAAGGGATTATCAGCATAGTCGACGATTCTCATGGCGTAGGCGCTTTTGGCCGGAGCGGGCGCGGTACCGAAGAAGTGACAGGCGGAAAAGCGGACATCCTGATTGCTACTTTGGGTAAGTCGCTTGGCGTTAATGGCGGTTATGTGGTCGCCAGCCCGGTGGTGATAAATTACTTGCGTGAAACTTCTCCGTTTTATATTTACTCGAATCCTATTACACCTGCTGAAGCCGCCGCCTCTTTAGGTGCATTGAGCATTTTGGATAGCCATGAAGGGTTGCGGCTACTTGAAAAACTGAGGTGTTTTAGTACTTTGCTAAGAGCTGGGCTGGAACGCTTAGGTTATGAAACCTTGCCGGGCGAACACCCTATCGTGCCGATTTTTGTCAGGGACACCAATAAAACATCAGCCTTGGTCGCCCATTTGTTTACCCATAATATTCTGGTAACCGGATTGAATTATCCCGTTGTACCCAAAGGCGAACAGGAAATCAGGTTGCAGATTTCCGCCGACCATACTGAACAGGATTTAAAATTTTTGCTCGCCAAACTGGCTGATTTTAAGGGTTAGGACGTTTATGAGTTATTGGATCATAAGATTTTCTGTTAGCGTAAAGCTATGTTAAAGCAAACTCTTCTCTATCAGCTTCATCTTGAACTTGGCGCTAAAATGGTCGCATTTGGCGGTTACCACATGCCGATATATTATCCTGGAGGGATTATTCACGAACACCTGCATTGTAGGAGTAAGGCTGGTTTTTTCGACATATCGCATATGGGGCAATGCCTGATTTCAGGTGATGAGGCCGCTAATGAACTGGAACGACTAACTCCTAGCGATATTATTGGGCTAAAACGCGGGCAACAAAAATATACCGTATTGACAAACGAGGAAGGCGGCATCATTGACGACATCATCATTACCCGTACCCATTTCGGGTTGATGGTTGTGGTCAATGCCAGTTGTAAAGACAAGGATTTTCACTACTTAGCTAGCCAGTTATCTAATCGCTGTCATTTTGTTGAGTTCACTGATCAGGCACTATTTGCTTTACAGGGGCCAATAGCGGCAACAATCATCAGAAAATTCTCCGTAAGCGACGCCGATTTGGCATTTATGACTGCCCATGAAACTGAGCTGGAAGGTATCAAATGCATTATCAGCCGATGTGGTTATACTGGCGAAGACGGTTTTGAAATTTCCGTTGCTAACGACCACGCTGAAGCACTAGCTCGCTTACTCTTAGCGGAAAAAGATGTTATTCCAATAGGCTTGGGGGCGAGGGACACCTTAAGATTGGAAGCGGGTCTGTGCCTTTATGGCCATGAACTCAACGAAACCATCACTCCGGTAGAAGCAGGTTTATCATGGATTATTAAAAAAGGCCACAGCGGTTTCCCCGGCGCTGACACCATTATCCGACAATTACAGCAAGGCCCTGAAAAAATACGGGTCGGCCTGATTGTCGATAGTAAACAGCCGATACGTGAGGGCAGTACTGTATTTAACGACAATGACGAGATTATAGGCCACGTCACCAGTGGCAGTTTCGCCCCAAGTCTTGGCAAGCCTGTTGCGATGGCGCTGCTAGAACGGCATTATTCCGGCCTAGGCATCCGTTTATACGCAAAAGTACGGGATCATCAAGTTGCGGCCACCATTACCCGATTACCCTTCATTCCTCATCGCTACCATAGATAACTCATGCCCACTACACGCACTAGCTTGAACCAGTTGGAAATGCGCGGTCATTTTATGCACCGTCACATTGGCCCAAATAAGCAACAAATGCAAGAAATGCTAACCGAACTGGGCTTGACCGACCTGGAAGAAATTATTGAAAAAGCCCTTCCCGACGACATAATTAACCATGAGCCGCTTAAGTTAACGGAAACGATTAGCGAAAGTGCCGTCATCAAACACATGCATAAAGCGCGCGAACGCAATAAAGTCTTTACCTCGATGATCGGCATGGGTTATCACGGCACCATTATGCCTGCTGTCATCAAGCGCAATGTCCTGGAAAATCCGGGCTGGTATACCGCTTATACGCCGTACCAAGCGGAAGTCAGCCAAGGACGACTGGAAGCCTTGTTAAACTTCCAGCAAATGATTATCGACCTGTGCGGCATGGAACTCGCTAATGCATCCTTGCTTGATGAAGCTACAGCTGCGGCGGAAGCCATGGCTATGTCCAGGCGCTTATCCAAAAGCACTGCCAACGCGATAGTTGTCGACCAGGATTGCCACCCGCAAACCATTGCTGTTGTTCTTACCCGCTCCTATTCCTTAGGCTATGAAGTCATCATAGCCGATCCATATAACGACTTGGAACAACATGATTTTTTTGCGGTCTTGGTACAGTATCCCGGCTCTAAAGGCGAAATCAGGGATCTGAGCGAAATCGCAGTAATCGCACATCAAAAGTCAGCGTTACTGACCGTTGCGGCTGATCTCCTAAGCCTAGTTTTGCTCAAGCCGCCGGGAGCATTCGGAGCTGATATAGCCGTCGGTAGCGCACAGCGCTTTGGTGTTCCCATGGGATACGGTGGGCCACATGCTGCATTTTTTGCGACACGGGATGAATTTAAGCGTTCCGTTCCAGGGCGGATTATCGGTGTGTCAAAAGACATTCATGGCCAAATTGCCTACCGTATGGCGCTGCAAACCCGCGAACAACATATCCGCCGTGATAAAGCTACGAGCAATATTTGCACATCCCAAGTTCTCCTAGCGGTCATCGCCGGATTCTATGGGATATACCACGGTGCTGAAGGCTTACGGTTGATAGCTGGCAGGGTGCATCGTTATGCCCAAATTCTGGCGACAGGTATTTCACAGTTAGGCTTTGAAGTCGTTAGCCGGTGTTATTTCGATACCATTATCGTTAAAGTCCCGAACCGTGCGAAACGTTTCGCGGCACAAGCGGCAGAAGCCAATATCAATCTACGCATTATTGATAATGACCATCTCGGCATTTCTTTAGATGAGACGACAACGCGAAAAAATCTGCGGGAATTGTGGCAGGTATTCGTTACACCTGCGTCAGAATTTCCTGACATCAATCGACTTAATGAAGTCATAGAAGAATGTGTACCTGATGGCTTATTGCGTACCGATAACATCCTGCAGCACCCTGTTTTCGAACGCTACCACTCCGAAACGGAAATGATGCGCTATATGCGAAGGTTAGCCCGGCGCGATATTGCGCTAGACCGCGCTATGATACCGTTAGGATCCTGCACCATGAAGCTCAATGCAGCGACGGAAATGCAATCGATTTCTTATCATGAGTTTAATGGCTTGCATCCTTTCGCACCTCTCTATCAAACCCACGGCTATCAGCAGATGTTTGCCGAATTGGAAGATATGTTATGCGATTTGACTGGCTTTGACGCTTTCTCGCTACAACCAAATGCCGGATCACAAGGTGAATACACCGGCTTATTGGTCATCCGCAAATATCATGAAGTCAACGGCCAGTCGCAGCGTAAAATCTGCCTGATTCCGGCTTCCGCGCACGGTACTAACCCTGCCAGCGCGGTCATGGCGGGGCTTAAAGTCGTAGTCGTCGCTTGTGATGCTTGTGGCAATATTAGCCTGGACGATTTGCGTACTAAAGTCGCCGAACATCACGATACGCTAGCGGCATTGATGATTACTTATCCTTCCACGCACGGCGTGTTTGAACTAACTTTCAGGGAAATCTGCAATATCATTCATCAGCACGGCGGCCAAGTATATCTGGATGGCGCTAATTTTAATGCGTTGGTAGGACTAAGCCGACCCGGCAAAATCGGTGCTGATGTCGCCCACCTTAATATGCATAAAACATTCTGTATCCCGCATGGCGGTGGCGGCCCCGGTGTTGGTCCGATTGGTGTAGGGGCGCATTTAGCGCCGTTCCTGCCGGATCATCCCGTGGTGGAAGGCGTGAATCC
Source organism: Methyloglobulus sp. (assembly GCF_040079455.1). Taxonomy (GTDB): domain Bacteria; phylum Pseudomonadota; class Gammaproteobacteria; order Methylococcales; family Methylomonadaceae; genus Methyloglobulus. Next base: position 5,878 of record NZ_JBEBKJ010000119.1, read on the forward strand.
GGCTAAAGGCAAGCATGGCACCATCGGCACAGTATCCGCCGCGCCTTGGGGTTCTGCCAGTATCTACACTATTTCTTGGGCTTATATTGCGATGATGGGCGCAGCCGGCCTAAAACGGGCGACATTGACTGCGATATTAAACGCTAACTATATCGCCAAACGCTTGGCATCCCATTACCCTATTTTATACACTGGCAAAAACGGCTGGGTTGCCCATGAGTGCATTATTGATTGCCGTGAATTCAAGAAGACCTGTAACATCACCGTGGAAGACATCGCCAAGCGCCTGATTGATTTCGGTTTCCATGCCCCCACCGTGGCCTTTCCCGTACCTGACACCCTGATGATCGAACCCACCGAAAGCGAGGATAAAGTAGAAATCGACCGTTTTTGCGATGCTTTAATTGCTATCCGCCAGGAAATCTCTGCCATTGAAAATGGCAGCGCCGATCCCGAAAATAACGTGCTGCACAATGCACCGCATACTCACCGCTTATTGTTTGAAGAATGGAGGTTTCCCTATTCCAAGCAGCAGGCCTTTTTTCCTAACAACAATCAGCATGACGATAAGTACTGGCCACCGGTTGGACGTATCGATAACGTTTATGGTGACCGTCATGTGGTTTGCACTTGCCCTCCCTTGGAGGATTACGGGTTATAAAATCAGCTAATTTCGATAGATACAATAAATCTACCATGACCTCGCAACTGTTTTACTGCCATCATTAGTTGTGTATTGTTAATTTTTTAGGCAACAAGTTCGGGACATTAAATAAGCGAAAATAATTGATACTTTTCGCTTGTTCAGCACTCAAACGTCAATGAGTATGGCTGTAAGGTCAAAAATGGGGGAACTATGATATACAAAGTCGAAGGCGACATCCTATTGAGCAAGGCACAAGCGATTGTTCATGCAGTTGGGATAAACGACCCTATGAATAAAGGCTTGGCATT
>NZ_JBEBKJ010000120.1:0-6679 GCF_040079455.1 Methyloglobulus sp.
GCCAAACCGGAGCCAAAACCAAACGCCAGGAACAAGATTGGATCAGTTAGGATTTGTTTGGGAGTTAGCTGGTTTTTACCGTATTCGGCATTAAGAAAAATGTTCAAAACTTTTGACCTCTAATGGTTGGATGCTGCCGGATTTGTTGAGCCGTAAGCCCGGTAAAGATTCTATAGCACCGATTTTGGTGTGGGGAATTTTTAGGTTTTGAACCTTATCTGGGCTGACGGTAAAGCACAACTCGTAATCGTCACCAGCAGTCAGCGGCATGACCCAATCGCCTGTGTCTTCGATATAAGTAAGGACTTCGGTCGATAATGGCAAGGCTTCCCATTCGATACACGCACCAACTTGGCTTTGCTGTAGGATATGCCCCAAATCACCAACCAGCCCATCTGAAATATCGATACAGGCATTGGCGATACCGATTAAAGCCTGTCCAAAAGCAACTTGTGGCTCAGGCTGATTAAACCGCTTTAAGGCGGCATCCGGTTGTTTGCAGCCGTAACCTTGGTTGATTTTTAAGCCTAACCCAGCATTGCCAAGATGACCCGTCACGCAAATGATGTCGCCAGAATTGGCTGCTGAACGCTTTATTGCTTGTCCGGTAGGCACCAAACCTAAAGCCGTCACAGTTAATGTTAACGGGCCGGAAGTAGTATCACCACCGATCAAATCCACCGAATAACGTTCTGCCAAAGCAAAAAAGCCATCGGCGAATGCCTCCAGCCAGTTTTCATCAACTTTGGGTACGGTTAACGCGAGCGTAACGGCCAGCGGTTTTGCACCCATGCTGGCCAAGTCGCTCAAGTTGACCGCCAATAGCTTATGGCCTAGATAGTAAGGATCACATCCGGCAAAGAAGTGGACATTCTCTACCATCGTATCGGTGGTTATGGCCAATTCATACCCATTTGGCATGGATAACAAGGCGCAGTCATCACCTATGCCCTGAGCGACAGATGGATTGGTTGTTTGCCGCTTGAAAAAGTGGTCGATCAGGGAAAACTCAGAAATGGGATGAGTCATTAATACAGAGAGAATCCCCTCAAGCAGAAGTTATAGTTTTCGTTCATTAACTCGATTAGATAAAACAAATAAAAGAACACCTAAAAGGGTATACCCAAGAAAAACCTCTAAAATAACCAACATTAACAAAAAATCACTTTCAAGATTTGGTGTTATATCTCCATAACCAAGCGTTGAGAAAGTAACAACACTGTAATAAATCGCAGCCATAAATGATGGGAATGGCTTATTGAAACCACAATCTCCTAATATAAAATAAGCCGCAGCAAATAAAACAATCAGAACTAATGAGGTAAGGAAAACAGCCAGCAAAGAACGCCAGTTTTTTGTAGTTAAAGCACTGGTAACATTACGAATTTTTCCGAACCAATTAGTTTCGTCTGTGTACTTTAAAACTGAATCTTGATACCAAGATATGTACGACAAGTGCCTTTGTTCTTCTCCATTTGCACCGGCTGAAGTTTTAACCGATATAAAATCTGTATGCCCTCCATCGATCCTGGATTTTTCACCTGTTATTGCTGTAACAAGTAAATTTATATAGGAAATTTCTCTTATTTTTGGCCGAGTACCTAAACTATTCGCACCTAATGGAAGCACATTAATTTGTGTACCAACAAAATTTGAGTTGTAAAAGCCTGTTCTTTCATCTATTGAAGTAATTCCCAGAAATGAATGCGAGAAATTGCATTCAGGAAAATTACAATTGGTAATAATAACTTGGCAAAAAGTTGAGTTGCTGAAATCTGCATTTGCAAAGCAAGCATTCTTTAATTCGGCTGAATGAAATTTTATACCATGTAGGTCAATTCCTCTAAGGTCGCTCCACCCTTGGTAGGTTGAATTATTTGAAATAGTGTAAAGCCAATCATTTATATGTTTGGTTTCGCTTCCTATAGTAACTAATAGTTGATTAAAATCAATTGTAGCTCTGGCGATTGAAAAAATTACTTGATTATATTGGGCTTTTTGCCTTGATAGTTCGTGCTCAGAATTAATGAAGCACCTAACTTCCTCAGTTAATTTAATGCCAAGTTCAGTTTGCCATCTAAACTGAGTTGTTATTTGTTGTCCCCACGTTGGTTTAATTGAATCCAGCTTGCTAATACATTCACTTTCATTTTTAAACCAGAACTCGACAAGATCATATTCTTCTTTATATCCTATTGATTTTAGATTCTTTGATATTTTTTTCATATTCCGAAGCAAAGCTAAGTCTATTTTTTATCAGTATCATAGGAAGTGCTGAACGAAGGGAAACGCATCTTTCGAGAGTGATACACCTTGTTCCTCGGCTCATCCTATATCTTAATCTTGCTCCTTTTGTCTTTCGCCTTGCGCCTTACTTTTAATCTCCACCGCTCTTTTCTTTTGCGCCACCTTATCCAAAATCCCATTCACATAGCGATGGCTACCATCCGCCCCAAAGTATTTGGCGAGGTTGATGCTTTCGTTGAGGACGACGCGGTACGGCATTTCGGGACGGTGCATTAATTCATAAGCCCCCAACCGCAATATCGCCCGTTCAACGGGATCAATGACATCAACAGGGCGGTCAACAAATTCACTGAGGACTTCGTCGATGGTGTCCACGCATTGGGGGATGCCGTGAAACAGCTCTTTGAAGTAGCTTTTTTGTACGCCTTTTAAACGACCATCTTCCTCAAATTGTAATTCAATGCTGATAAGGCTTTGTCCCGTCATCTGCCATTGGTAGAGCGCTTGCACGACGGCTTTACGTGCGTTGGTTTTGGTTTGGCTCATTGTTTGGCTAAGTTTTCCAGCAGGCTCATCATTTCAATCGCAGACATGGCGGCTTCCGCGCCCTTATTGCCCGCTTTCGTACCAGCGCGTTCGATAGCTTGTTCAATGGTATCGACGGTCAATACGCCAAAACTTACCGGTATATCATATTGCATAGCAACGGTAGCGATGCCCTTAACGCATTCGCCAGCAACATATTCAAAATGTGGTGTGCCTCCGCGTATGACCGCACCAACGGCTATGATGGCATCGTATTTTTTGCTCGCGGCAACGCGTTGCACGACCAATGGCAACTCGAATGCACCCGGCGCTTTGACGATATGTATATTCGCTTGGTCTGCGCCGTGACGGACTAAAGTATCAATCGCTCCCGCCTGTAAGTGTTCGACGATAAAGCTGTTAAACCGTGATGCGACGATGCACACGGTGCGGCCTTGGGCCGATAAATTTCCTTCAAACGTTGTTATTGCGGACATACTGTTTCTCTTATTTTCTTAAATTATTCGTTTAAACTGATTTATGGGAGTCAATACTTTCCCAATCATCGCACAGAACGTGTTCAGTCACTTCCAGATCAAATCCTGCGAGGCCAACATACTTTTTCTGGGCACCCAATACCTTTAATTTGTGTACCCCAAGATCAGACAAAATACGGGCACCCGTACCCGTCATACGCCAATCGGGCGACGCGGCAGCGGGGATGGTTACGCCATTGTCCTCGAGCTGATAGCGATGAATCAATTCGACCAAGTTTTTATTGCTCTCGTTTTGCCTGATAACCACCAAAACGCCACGGCCTTCTTTGGCTATCTTTTGCATGGCAACACGCATCGAAATACTGCGGTCAGAGCGCTTCGACGAAAACACGTCATCCAAAAGATTACGTGCGTGTACCCTGACCAGAACCGGCTCACCATCAGACACCTGCCCCATTACCAAGGCTAAGTGGAGATTATTGTCATTCCTATCCTGATAGGCATACAGGCGGAAATCACCGAATTCCGTTGGAAAAGTACATTCACTAATGCGTTCCAGGGTGTTTTCATGCTGGATGCGGTAGTGAATAAGGTCTGAGATTGTACCGATTTTAAGATTATGATGCTGGGCAAAAATTTCCAAATCCGGCTTTCTTGCCATCGAGCCGTCTTCATTGAGAATCTCGACAATAACAGCAGCAGGTTCGACACCCGCCAATCTCGCCAGATCACAGCCCGCCTCGGTATGCCCTGCCCTGTTCAGTACGCCACCCGACTTTGCCATGAGCGGAAAAATATGTCCCGGCTGAACCAGATCATCGGCTTTAGCATCCGGTGCAACGGCACATTGCACCGTGCGGGCGCGATCGGCGGCAGAAATGCCCGTTGTCACGCCCGTCGCGGCTTCTATCGAAACAGTAAAATTGGTGGAATGCGCGGTTTTGTTTTCATTGGTCATTAACGGCAAGCGCAATTGCTGGCAACGTTCGCTAGTCAAAGTCAAGCAAATCAACCCTCGCCCGTACCGCGCCATGAAATTAATGTCTTCTGGGCGCGTAAAAGCCGCCGCCATAACCAGATCGCCTTCGTTTTCACGGTCTTCATCATCCATGATGATGACCATTTTACCTTGGCGCAAGTCTTCTATGATTTCTTCGATGGTGTTCATTTAAATCTGTTTTTTTAAAACTGCTGATTATGTCCTTCGACAAGCTCAGGACGAATGGAGTTTAGTTAAGCATCGTAGTGTATCCGTTCGTGTTGAGCTTGTCGAAACATGAACGGTAAATTCCCTTTATCTAAAAAATCCGCTATTGCGGAGTAATTCTTCGGTAATATGCGATTCGGGTTTAGCTGCCTTATCACCCAACAACAACCGTTCCAAATACCTCGCCAATAAATCGACCTCAAGATTGACTTGACCACCAACTTTTATATCCGCCAAGGTCGTTTCCTTGAGCGTATGGGGCACGATATTAACACTAAACAACGCGCCATTCACGGTATTGACGGTCAGGCTGATGCCATTGATGGTGATCGAACCTTTTTCGGCGACATATTTAGCCAAGTCATCAGGGGCTTTGAACGACAATCGCCAGGAACGGGCATCCGGCTTAAGTTCGACCAGCTCACCTATACCGTCCACATGACCGCTAACGATATGCCCGCCCATGCGGGTTGTGGGTGTTAATGCCAGTTCCAGGTTTACCTTTGTGCCGACCACGGCGGTTTTCAAACTCGTGCGGGACAAGGTTTCGTTGGACACATCCGCGCAAAAATGCTGCTTGCCGAGTTCGATTGCGGTCAAACATACGCCATTGACGGCGATGCTGTCTCCTAATTGCGTGTCGGATAGCGATAGTTTTCCGGTATTGATGGTCAAGCGGCAATCGCCGCCTTTGTGTTCGATGGCGGTTATAAGACCGATTGCGCTGATGATTCCTGTAAACATTTTGATTACAACTTAGTAATACGGTTATTTTTACGCTTAGGTAGTTTTTTTGAAAAACTTGATTCTTCTTTACTCAGCTTGTCATAAATATCAAGCCCTTGCTTTCTAACAAAATATGCAAATAATAGCGGTAAAAAATAGACAATCATGAATAAAGGTAAATTTATTCTTAAAATAACTGAAATAACATATTTAAATGAAATAAAACTGATCTCTGGGTCAAACGATGACTTTACAAATTCCACAAATGGAAATACGAAGGCGGCTACAAGCACTGCATTGATAATTGTTGTTGATACTACCATACATTGATCAGCAAATTTTTCTTGCGCTTTCTTGGAGCGTTCTCCAATTTTTTATCATTAATTTTCGGAAACTTTAGCATAAGGTAATTCTAAACTTTAAGTCTTCGCCTACTTGTCCAATGTCCTTAAATTTCAAATTCTTACAATCGACTAAGTTTTCTAACTCCGGCAAATGAAACAGCCCTCTCCCTTGATCCCCCAGAATTTTAGATGCCACGTAAATAACCCATTCATCAACCAAATTTTCAGCCAATAATGCACCATTCAATATTGCACCGGCTTCGACTAACACCTCATTGACTTCCTGTTCAGCCAAAAATTTCATAACTTCGGCAAGATCAAGACGGCCTTGGTTTTCAGGCAATTGATAAACCTCGGCACCCGCATCTTGTAATTTTTGGAGTTTCTCCTTATGTCCTTCAACAAGGCTCTCCTGAGCGGAGTCGAAGGGCTCAGGACGAACGGCAGTGGTTTGATTGCAGGTTAAGATCAAGGTTCGTCCGGGCAAAGTTAACATAAGCGCCGTAAGTGGCATTTGCAAGCTGGAATCCAGCACCACCCTGATAGGTTGGACGACTTCTTGATCTATCCGAGCCGTTAAGGAACAGTCATCCTCAATTACCGTATTGATTCCGGTCAAGATCGCCGAACTTTCCGCCCGTAAGCGATGCACATCCGCCCTGGCTTCCGGTGACGTGATCCATTGGCTTTCGCCCGATGCCATCGCAGTCCGGCCATCCAAGCTCATGGCCAATTTGCTGCGGACGAAAGGGCGGTTTTTAGTCATGCGCATGATAAAACCACGGTTCAAAGCCAACGCATCTGCTTCCAGCACACCGCAGCTTACTTCAATACCTGCGGCTTTAAGGTGAGCAAAACCTTGTCCTGCTACTTTTGGATTTGGGTCTTGCATGGCGGCAACCACTCTTTTAATTCCTGCTTTTACGAGTGTTTCACAACACGGCGGTGTCCGTCCGTAATGGCTGCAAGGCTCTAAGGTGACGTAAGCTGTCGCGCCAGTAGTGCCTTCTGTGGCATTGGCTGCATCGATGAGGGCTTCAACTTCGGCATGGGCAAGACCTGCGCGTTTGTGCCAACCTTCACCGATTATCCTGCCGTCTTTGACCAACACGCAGCCGACACGTGGATTTGGG
>NZ_JBEBKJ010000121.1:0-6490 GCF_040079455.1 Methyloglobulus sp.
GGCTAGGGTGAGGGATATAATTGCTTGATTTTATTACCCTCATTCCGGCCTTCTCCCAGAGGGAGAAGGAGTTTTTTGAATTTTTAGAGATTCCCTTAATACATTTACCACCTCGACATATTTATTACGTCAAGCTGTAACCTTGGTTTAGCGATAGTCGCCGTTAACAAATATCATTCAATTGAGATTTAATCCCTGATTTTGGAACATCAGCCCCCGAAACCACCATATTCTTTTTTCGGTGAAAAAACTTGCAGAAACTATGAAAAAAAATGAAGAAGTATGAATTCTCTATAAAGCGATCAATTTTTCGTTTCATGCGCCTCTGAATGAATACTATTAAAGCTAATTAACCGAATAAGAGAAAATGGTGACGGTCTCCTGTTGGCTCCGACTACAGCTATTGCATAACTATTGTTTCAAGAGATTTAATTTGTCATATTCATTACCCGTTTAAACAAGCGTTTTAATTCTTCATCCCGCGAGTTATCGGGCATATGCAACCCAGCTCGTTGATACCAATAACGAGCATTAGATAAATCGCCTTCGATGCGATGCAAGTAACCGTGAATTTGGCAAGATAAGGAATCAGAATAATCTTGCACTAACCGATGCGCGGCATCCCAATCGTTTTGTTGGATAAGCTTTAAGACTTGCTGATGAATATGTTTCATATGGCTTTGAAAGACATAAAAAACCCCGCAAGCCAACAGCTTACGAGGTTTTTGGGCTTTAAAGCTATGTATTACAAGCTGTAATACATATCGTATTCGACAGGATGCGTACTCATACGGATACGGGTGACTTCAGCCATTTTAAGGTCGATGTAGCCATCAATCGCATCATTGGTGAAAACACCGCCACGGGTCAAAAAGTCACGGTCTTTGTCCAGCGCTTCTAAGGCCTGGTCGAAAGCGTGGCAGACTTGTGGTATCGCTTTTTCTTCTTCCGGTGGCAAGTCATATAAGTCCTTGTCCATGGCTTCGCCTGGATGGATTTTATTTTGAATGCCGTCCAAACCTGCCATCATCATGGCTGCGAACGCCAAATAAGGGTTTGCAGTTGAGTCAGGGAAACGCACTTCAATACGACGGCCTTTTGGGTTGTTAACGAAAGGAATGCGGATAGAAGCGGAACGGTTACGGGCAGAATAAGCCAACATAACCGGGGCTTCAAAGCCGGGTACCAGGCGTTTGTAGCTGTTGGTTGAAGCATTGGTGAAGGCATTAAGCGCTTTAGCGTGTTTAATGATCCCGCCGATATAAAACAAGGCAAGTTCAGACAAACCACCGTACAGGTCGCCAGTAAACAGGTTAACGCCGCCTTTAGCGAGTGATTGGTGGACGTGCATACCGCTGCCGTTATCGCCAACCAGTGGTTTAGGCATGAAGGTTGCGGTTTTGCCGTAAGCGTGGGCGATATTGGCAACCACGTATTTCAAGGTCAGCACTTCATCCGCTTTTTTGACCAAGGTGTTGAATCTAACACCGATTTCGCACTGTCCGGCAGTCGCCACTTCATGATGATGCACTTCAGTGACCTGGCCCATTTCTTCCAGGGTCGAACACATGGCAGAACGCAGATCTTGTAGTGAATCAACTGGAGGCACAGGGAAATAGCCACCTTTAATGCCAGGACGATGACCGATGTTGCCATCAGCATAGACTTTTTCTGAATTCCAGCCCGCTTCTTCGGAATCCACTTTGTAGAAAGAGCCGCTCATATCAGTACCCCAGCGGACATCATCAAAGATAAAGAATTCGTTTTCAGGGCCGAAGAACGCGGTGTCTGCAATGCCGGTCGATTTTAAATACGCTTCCGCACGTTTTGCGATGGAACGTGGATCGCGTTCGTAACCTTGCATATTTTTGGGTTCGATAATATCGCAACGCAAAATGATGGTTTTGTCATCATAGAAAGGGTCCAGAACGGCGGTAGATGCTTCAGGCATCAAGATCATGTCGGATTCGTTGATGTGCTTCCAACCCGCAATAGAAGAACCGTCGAACATTTTGCCTTCTTCAAAGGTATCTTCATCAATGCTATGGGCTGGGAACGTGACGTGTTGTTCTTTGCCACGGGTATCGCAAAAGCGAAAATCGACGTATTTTACGTCGTTCTCTTTAATCATTTTTAGTACGTTTGCTGCTGACATATATATGGTCTCCTGGGGTATGAGTGTTCTGTGATTTAAGCCAAACTTGGTAAAGATACCATTTTTTTTAATGAGTCTGCCACTAAAAAAAACAGGTTTTGAAAAACGACGACAACTGTAGAGAGCCTTATCCACAATATAGCTAAAATGGTGCATATTTGTTTAAAACGCACAACATTGGGGCGTTATTTTTACGGGCTTGTTGCGTAAACCCAATAAATTCGCTTTTTTGCAACTGGCATATTATGTGCTAGATTTATATACGACAATTACACAAGTGATTGAAAGTTTCTTAGACATAATTAGATGAGGCGTAACCATGAACAACAAACCAAAAAATCACCGTCCCCACCTCAACCCCTTAATAGCGGCAATCGCCGCGCTCTGTGTCATAAGTACGGCACAAGCTAAGAGCCTGACAGAAGCCAGCACCTTGCTGGAAGCTGCAGGCGACCCCAACGAAAGCAGTTTTATGAAAAGCAACCAACTCAAAATCGGCGGTTGGGCAAACGCAGGTGTGACCTATAACGCCACCGATCCCGGCGACAAGTTCAACGGCCCTGTCACCTTTGGCGACCGCTCTGCCGAATTCCAACTGAATCAGCTTAACCTATTCGCCCAACGCACTGTCGCCACTGAAGGCGATTCGTTTGATGTTGGTGGGCGCGTCGATGTCATGTTTGGTAGCGATGCCATATTCACCCAAGCTTATGGCGTTCCTGGGAGGGAGCTAGGCACAGGGCAAGTACTGGATCGTGGGGCATGGGACTTAAAACTCATTAACGAACGCTTCTACAACCTCGCCATCCCACAGGCATTCCTGGAAATGTACATCCCTGTCGGCAATGGCCTTAACGTCAAAGTTGGCCATTTTTACACCCCGATTGGCTTCGAGACCGTTCCCGCGCCTGACAACTTCTTTTACACCCACGCCTACACCATGCAATTTGGCGAACCGTTCACCCATACTGGTGTAATGGCTAACTACACTATTGATGATAACTGGGCAGTGATGGGCGGCGTGGTAACAGGCAGCGCCACCGGGGGCTGGGACGGCAGTTGGGATCAACAACTCGGCAACTGGGCAGGCTTAATGGGCGCAACCTGGACTAGCACTAGCAAAGCCACCTCGTTCAACATCAGCGGCACATACGGCGCGAGATCAGAATTAAGTGATGATGATTGGAGTCTATACAGCATGGTGTTCAAACACAACATCACTGACAAAATGCACCTCGTCCTGCAACACGACCACGGCTTTGCCGACGGCCTAGCCACCTCCACGGGTCTTGCCAACACCGAATGGTACGGCATCAACACCCACCTTTACTATGACATCCAAGATAATTTAGTCGCGGGTATCAGGGGCGAATGGTTTCGTGACCAAAACGGCGTAAGGGTTTGTAACCCAGCCCGTACTGCAGCGAACTGTCAAGCCGGCACTTTCTATGCCGTCACAGCAGGGGTTACCTGGAAACCGATGAAATGGCTGAATATCCGTCCCAACGTACGTTATGACTGGGTTGACACCAACGCCACCACAGGTCAACTACCGTTTGATGGCGGCAACCAAAAAGATCAGTTCTTGTTCTCAACGGATATGACCATAGCTTTTTAAAGCGTCGATAATTTTATCGATTCTCCTCGCTCTTCCTCTGCAGTTTAAATGCGCCTTCGGGCGCATTTTTTTTGCTCAACATTCGTGATTAATTTTTCCTAAAGCGCAGGCTTATTAGCAAATCTAGGTCGCCCAAAATTGAGAACCTGGAAAAATAGATTGCACCAATACGAACCATAAACACCCTTAGCGCACAAATATGGTGCATCACTTTCGGATTGCTGCTTAACTTCCGTCTTAATCTCAAGGTTTCTTGGTTTCTCCAAATTTGGCACAGTCTGTGCTTTAACTAATGCAAGTGAATCCCTTTTATATGCAAAAGGTTCCTCCTCCCCATAGGATTAGGAATTTCAGGTTCTCTTGGTTGTTAACTTGATTAAGGAGTAAATATGAAACTGATAACCGCAATTGTTAAGCCTTTTAAACTCGATGATGTCCGCGAGGCACTGTCAGAACTGGGGGTTTCCGGGGTGACAGTCACAGAAGTGAAAGGTTTTGGCCGTCAAAAAGGGCATACCGAGTTGTATCGTGGTGCCGAGTATGTCGTTGATTTTTTACCCAAGGCTAAGGTTGAGGTCGCCGTCACAGAAGCTTTAGTAGATCCGGCGGTGGTGGCGATCAGCAAAGCCGCTAATACCGGGAAAATTGGCGACGGCAAAATTTTTGTAACTAATTTAGAACAGGTTGTCCGGATACGTACCGGAGAAACTGGCGAAGAAGCTCTATAAGGGGGAATGAGATGAATAAAAGAAATTCGGGTTTACTAAGCATGGGCTGGTTATTGCTCTTACTGGGATTTTCGTGCGTCGCATCTGCGGAAGAGGTAGCGGCAGCAATTACACCAACCGTCAATAAGGGCGACACAGCGTGGATGATCGTGGCAACTGTGTTAGTGATATTGATGGTGATCCCAGGCTTGGCATTATTCTACGGCGGCATGGTACGCGCCAAAAATATGCTGTCAGTCCTGATGCAAGTTTTCATTATTTTCTCAATGATGGCAATTTTGTGGGCGATTTATGGTTACAGCGTTGCCTTTACCGAAGGTAATGCTTACTTTGGAGGTTTCAGCAAGATGTTCCTATTAGGTATCACACCTGATTCAATGGCGGCAACGTTCAGCAAAGGTGCATACATCCCTGAATATATCTACGTGGCGTTCCAGTTGACTTTCGCAGCCATTACACCGGCATTGATTGTCGGTGCATTTGCCGAGCGGGTTAAGTTTTCGGCAGTGCTGTTGTTCATGTTCATTTGGTTTACCTTTTCCTACCTGCCGATGGCGCACATGGTTTGGTACTGGACAGGTCCTGATGCGTATACCGATGCCAAAGCGGCGGAAGCGGCTGGTGCAACGGCAGGATTTTTATTCCAAAAAGGTGCATTGGATTTTGCGGGCGGTACGGTCGTCCATATCAACGCCGGCATTGCGGGTTTGGTAGGTTGTTTAATGATTGGTAAACGCATTGGCTTCAAAAAGGAATCATTGGCTCCCCATAGCGTGACAATGACTATGGTTGGTGCATCATTATTGTGGGTAGGCTGGTTTGGTTTTAATGTAGGGTCTAACCTTGAAGCCAACGGTTTAGCCGCTTTGGTGTTCGTTAATACACTACTTGCTAGTGCTGCGGCAACCTTGTCGTGGATGTTTGCAGAATGGTTAATGCGCGGCAAACCAAGCATGTTAGGTGGCGCTTCCGGCGCTATCGCAGGTCTGGTTGCGATTACACCAGCATGTGGTTGGGCTGGGCCGATGGGCGCTATTGGCCTTGGGTTTGTGGTTGGTGCAATCTGCTTCTGGGGCGTTACCGGGCTCAAAAGTAAGCTGGGTTATGATGATTCCCTGGATGCGTTCGGTGTACATGGCATAGGTGGAATTATCGGAGCTATCGGCACCGGAGTTGTTGCTAGTCCAAGTTTGGGCGGAACGGGCGTTTGGGATTATGTCGCAAATGGCGTTGCAGAGTTCAACATGGCTACGCAAGTGACCAGCCAATTATGGGGTGTTGGAGTTTGTATCGTCTGGTCTGGTGTTGTTTCTTTTGTCGCTTTTAAAATCGTAGACTTGTTGATCGGGCTACGGGTGTCTGAAGAAGTCGAACGCGAAGGCTTGGATATTTGTGAACATGGCGAGTCGGCTTATCACAATTAATTTTAATTATAGATTCGGCCTTGTGAAGTTTTAACTTCCGTTCGCCTCGAGCCTGTCGAAAGGCTTGTGTGCTTCGACAAGCTCAGCACGAACGGTTCAAACATTAAAAGGCCGAATCAATAGATTGTAAGCATGGTTGGGCTGAGCAAAAGCGAAGCCCAACTCCACCCCAACCATATCCAGGCTACGATTTTTGTTGGTATCATTGCATTCAACCCAACTCGGCTAATAACCACGCCCTACAGGGAGAGTATTTTACCCACCGTACGCGGTACCAGCAGGCTACAGCAGGATTTTTTTACCCGCCGTACGCGGTGACCTAGGCCGTTGTAAGCGTAGTTGGTGATGGTAGTGCCTTTCTTGGCACTGGCGAGCCGCCCTCGGTCGCTGTAGGTGACAGTGCTTAAGCCGGACGGGGCATGTTGCCCCGCCCGTAGGGTTTCAACGTGGTTCAACAACGGCATCGTCGGCAAAACGTGAGTGACGGGGTAACATACCTGTCTCTTAATCACAACTCAGCGAGTTCCGATTTGCTGAGTTGGTATCCCTGGAGCCGTTCTTGTAA
>NZ_JBEBKJ010000122.1:0-6411 GCF_040079455.1 Methyloglobulus sp.
TCGCATTCAAAGTTAGGCTATCAATCCCCGTTGCAGTTTGAGCGGGATTTTTATAAGAAGGCTGTCTAAAAAAGTGTCCGGTTTATATTGACCATTACATAATCGCGTGATTGGTAATGGCAAGATGTTACGTAACTTTGTGCAAATTTTGCGTAGCGGTTCGGTTGGTCGCAAGTCGATGGGAACAAAGCCTAAAAAACTGATCCAAAACTGGTTGAACACTGCGCCAGAACGCGATTTGTTGAATGCCTATATCGGCTCGCAACCGTCCTTGGCGGATGTGATAAAAATGGTACACCCTAAACCTACGGAAAATTGGCGCGAAGCCTTTTTCGCCTGGGTAATCGGTAAGCCTTATGATTGGGCAAATTTGCCGCCGATAACGCAAAGTTACGAATGTTATAAGAACGACATGACACGCCCAGTGCCGGATGTGCCGTTCCAGCTATTAACCGCGTTGCCGTTGGCAACCGAACAATGGACGGCGATAGCCTTAAATGCGGGTTGGCAGATGTTACGGATGAACTTGAACACCTTTGCCCGTCATGGCGTGTTTGCGGATGAACAAGTAATAACAACTTTGGCGGAAAAACTGCGTGATAAGCAAGCCATTGCTAAAGCCAAGGTATTTCCCTACCAATTGCTGGCGGCTTATAAGGCCGCAGCAAACTGTTTACCCAGGGAACTGAGCGATGCCTTGCAAGATGCGCTGGAAACATCGCTATCGAATGTGCCGGGAATTATTGGCAAGGTAGTTGTATGCCCGGACGTATCCGGTTCGATGAGTTCAGTGGTAACGGGTGGGCGCGGTTCGGCGACTAGTTCGGTACGCTGTATTGATGTGGCGGCATTAGTGGCGGCGGCGTTACTGCGTAAGAATCCGAATACGGTTGTGTTACCGTTTGAGAACGATGTGGTAAAGGTCGATTTGAATGCTCGCGATACCGTGCTGACCAACGCACAGAAACTGGCGGCCATCGGTGGTGGCGGAACCAATTGCAGCGCACCGTTGCAGCAATTGAATAAAAACAAAGTCTTTGCTGATTTAGTGGTCTTTGTATCGGACAATCAGTCTTGGATGGATGCTAAACGTCATGGTGCTACCGCGATGATGCAGGAATGGGAAGCGTTTATACAGCGCAACCCGAAAGCAAAACTGGTTTGTGTGGATATTCAACCGTATGGCACAACACAAGCTGCAGAAAGGCCTGATATTTTGAATGTCGGCGGATTTTCTGATGCCGTGTTCAACATCATCGCCGCTTTTGCTGCTGACCAGTTGAGCCCTGAACATTGGGTGGGCGTTATAGAGGAAACTGTTTTATAAGGTTAGGTGAAGTGTTCGTGAATGCCGCTGTGATTACATCGACTGTAAATCGCTATCAGATCACAGCAATTATTGTTACGGCACTTCACTTTTTTTGAAAAAGTTTTACGGGTTTTGTGCGAATGCAGTTAAGACTACATCGTGTCGTCGGTTCGATCCCGGCCTTGCTTCGGCAAGTAGCTCAGTCGGTAGAGCAGAAGTCTTAGCGATTTTTGTCGCACTTTTTAACGATTTTTGGCGAATGCCGGTGTAATTACATTGATTTCAATGGTCGCAGGTTCGAATCCTGCCCATTTTGGTTTTTCAAAATGGTAGCTCAGTCTGGTAGAGCACTGAAAATATTACACCAAACCCTTGTCGCCATCTTTTTTGAATGATTTTTACGCTGAATGCTCGTGTGATTACATGGATACAACATCGGGAAATCCCGAAGATCCCAGGTTCGAGCCCTGGTCGGCAGCAATGTCGGTAGTTGAGTTAAGAAAATCACACCAAAAGTTGTCAGCGGATTTTTGGGAATACATGAATGCAGTTATGACTACATCGTACGTCGGTTCGATTCCGACTTTGCCGAAAGGCAAGAAGCTGAGTGGTATAGCAATGTTCATAGCAACTTTTGTCGTGCATTTTTAAAGTTTATGGTGAATCTACAGGGGTTCACAACTAGTTTTGGCGAATGCAGGTGTAACTACATCGCCTGTCACGCGGGAGGTCGCGGGTTCGAATCCCGTCGGTTCCGACATCAATGGAACCGTAGCTCAGAGGATAGAGCGCCTAACGTGTTACACCGACTCTTGTCGCCAAATTTTTCATCGGTTTTGTAATAAACCGACTTTGAGTTTAACAAATAGAGACTGCAATCATGCAACCCGAAAACTATTCCGTAATGCAAGCCGGAAACGGAAAACCGATCAAGCTATGGACGCACGGCGTGCCTGTAGAAGACGAGGCCAAAAAGCAATTGCAGAACATCGCCCAATTGCCGTTCATCTTCAAGCATGTTGCGGTTATGCCGGACGTGCATTTGGGTAAGGGTTCGACCATCGGTAGCGTGATACCAACCTTAGGCGCAATTATCCCGGCAGCGGTGGGCGTGGACATCGGCTGCGGGATGATGGCGGCGCGTACCAGCCTAACTGCTAGTGATTTGCCGGATAACCTGCACGGCTGGCGATCTGAAATTGAGAGCGCAGTGCCGCATGGCTTGTCGCGTACGCGCGGTGGCCGCGATAAAGGTTCTTGGGAAAACACCTCGGCCAATGTCGATAAACAATGGGCGGAACTGCTGCCGGAGTTTGAAGCGATCTATGCCAAACATAAATGCTTGAAGAACACCAACAACCATAAGCACTTGGGAACGTTGGGAACCGGCAACCACTTTATCGAAGTCTGCCTGGATGAAAGTCAAAACGTGTGGTTTATGCTGCATTCCGGTTCGCGCGGGGTGGGGAATCGTATCGGCACGCACTTTATCGAACTGGCGAAGAAGGATATGGAAAAGTATTACATCCAACTTCCGGATAAGGATTTATCGTACTTTCCGGAAGGCACTGAACATTTCAACGACTACGTGCAAGCGGTGAGCTGGGCGCAGGATTTTGCCCGCCGCAACCGCGAGGTGATGATGCAAAATGTGGTTGCGGCGATCCAGGCGCTTTGTCCCAAGCCGTTTACCGCCGATGTGGAAGCGGTGAACTGCCACCATAACTACGTACAACGCGAACATCACTTCGGCCATAACGTATTGGTAACGCGCAAAGGCGCGGTAGCTGCATGGCCGGGGCAAATGGGAATTATCCCTGGCTCAATGGGTGCGAAGTCCTTCATCGTGCGCGGTAAAGGCCAAGAAGAAGCCTTCTGCTCATGCAGCCACGGCGCAGGGCGCACCATGTCGCGTACCGCCGCGAAAAAACGCTTCAATGTCGCCGACCAAATCGCCGCAACGCAAGGCGTGGAATGCCGAAAGGATGCCGATGTCATCGACGAAATCCCGATGGCGTATAAGGACATCGATGCGGTGATGGCGGCGCAGGTGGATTTGGTGGAGATTGTGCATACCTTGAAGCAGGTGGTTTGTGTGAAAGGGTGATGTTGAAAGGCACAAGGTTAAAGGTGAATGGAAAATCCGACCCTGCGAGATTATGCCGTTCATGGTTCGACAAGCTCACCACGAACGGCTTAACTTAATGGCAGTAATTGCTCCGCATGCAAAAATGTAATATCAAAAAACCAACTTTTTCCGTTCGTCCTGAGCTTAGTCGAAGGATGAATGGGAAAAGTTCTCAAATCCATACAACAGAATAAGGCCAAAATGTTTTGGGTATATATTTTAAAATGCTCCGATGGCAGTTATTACACAGGCCACACCGACAACCTTGAAATCCGCGTCGCCCAGCATAAAGCAGGAGAATGCCCGGGTTATACCGCCACACGGTTACCTGTAGAATTTGCATGGTCACAAGAATTCAACACCCGCGAAGAAGCTTTATCAGCAGAAAGGCAGATCAAAGGTTGGAGCCGCAAGAAAAAAGAAGCCATGATGCGCGGTGATTGGGCGGAAGTTTCCCGTTTAGCCCAAAGTAAATCCGCTCATGGTTCGACAAGCTCACCACGAACGGATTTACTTTTACGGGGCGACGATGAAGACCCAAATTAGAAAACATGACTGTTAACAAGTCACAGATTTAAGGGTATATAGTTTAAATACCGTTCGTCCTGAGCTTGTCGAAGGATGAACCACATTTTTAAAATGAGTGCCGCTTACTTCCTGCGTTCCTCGATTTTGACGGAGGTTGCCTTATTTGATATAAGTTTTTCAACTAAACTAGAATCCAAATTGCTGATTAAAAATAGTTTTAAAATTCTATGTCCATAAACGAAAAAACAATTAAGGAGTTTCTTAGGCTTAGCGGGTCTTATCTTTACCATAGAGAGAGTCAAGAATTAGAGTTTAAAGAACAATTTAATCTGTCTGGGCTTGCTGATTATTTTAGGGATTTTGCAGCATTTTCAAATAATCGTGGCGGTTACCTTATTTTTGGTGTCAAAGATTCTCCCCGATTACCAAATGGGATGAGTGAAAAAAGTATTGAACAATTTAACAAACTAGACCCTGAAAAAATAACAGGTTACTTACTTGAAATTTTCTCGTCAGATATACGTTGGAATCAAGCTGTAATAATTATTGATGGAAAACACTTTGGAGTTTTTAAAATCTTTGAATCAATGAGTAAACCTGTCATTGCAAAAAAAGATGAAGGAAAGGAACAGACTATTAAAAATGGAGATATTTTTTATAGGTATGGAGGTAGAACGCAGAAAATTCAATATGCCGAATTAGAAATTATTATCCAAAGAAGAATTGAACAAAATAATCAACATTGGTTTGACTTGGTTTCTAAAATAGCCAAAGCTGGGCCTCAAAATGCCGCAATACTTGATACCGAAAAATCCTTAATAGAAAAAGGTGAATCCAAAATACTTGTGATTGAAGACGCATTAGCATCAAAATTAAAGTTTATAAAGGAAGGGCAATTTTCAGAAAAAGATGGAGCGGCAACCCTAAAGCTCATTGGTGATGTTGTACCAATAAATAGTGTAGAGGTAATTAAAAAAGTAAAGGAAAACCTTTTAAAAGAATATCCATTGTCCGCAAAAGAACTTTGCGAATCAATTATAAGTATGTTGCCAAATACACGGCAAAACATAATTTGGGCTGTTATTAAAGAAAATGATATTAAAAATAATCCAGATTATTCCGTTTATAATTTTCGTAATAAAAAACAAGAAGATGAGTTTTTGAAATCTGGAAAAATACCTTCGGGCACTCCAAGTATTTATAACACAAAAGCTGTTGATTATATTGTTAAGATAATTAAAAGCATGGATTAATCTCGTCTGTGGGTACAAGAGCCCATACTTAAATATCGTTGTGTGAGTAACACAAATAAGAGTTCATCCTTCGACAAGCTCAGGACGAACGGTTAAATATAAAAACAAAACAACCAAATCAAGTAACAGATAAAACCATGACCATCCAAATCGACGGCTCCCAAGGCGAAGGTGGCGGCCAAATCTTACGTACCGCTTTATCCTTAGCCATGATTACCGGTCAAGCCATCCAGATTAAAAACATCCGCGCCAAGCGCAAAACGCCCGGATTAATGCGTCAGCATTTGACCGCCGTGAATGCGGCGGCAGCGATTTCTGGGGCGGAAGTCAATGGCGCAAAAGTCGGCTCAACCGAGTTAAGCTTTAACCCAGGCAATGTGCAAGGTGGTGATTACAGCTTTAATATCGGCACGGCGGGCAGTTGCACCTTAGTGTTGCAAACGGTGTTACCGGCATTGTTGATGGCGGCACAGGAAAGCCGTGTTGTGATTACCGGCGGTACGCATAATACGATGAGTCCACCATTCCATTTTTTGCAGCGCGCTTTTGTCCCGCTGTTAAAGCGGATGGGCGCTGAGGTGGAGTTGCGACTTAACCGTTTCGGGTTTTATCCGGCGGGCGGGGGAGAAATCACCGCAACGATTAAACCCAGCACTCGCCTTGTGCCGTTGCATTTGGAAAACCGCGGCGAACGGCTTAAGGCTTATGCGGAAAGTTATTTTGCCGGGTTACCTACCCACATTGCTGAACGTGAACTCGCTGTAGTAAAACAAAAGTTATCCTGGAGTGATGATCAATTGTTGCTGCGGGAAATAAACCGTAACCAAGGGCCGGGAAATGTATTGTTAATCACCTTTGAACACGAACAGGTTACCGAAGTGTTTACCGGTTTTGCCGAGCGCGGCGTGGCGGCGGAAGTTGTTGCCAAAGGCGCGATTTCAAAAGCGCAAAAATACTTAACCAGCAATGCCGCAGTTGATAGCTATTTGGCAGATCAATTATTATTGCCGATGGCCTTGCCGGGCGGCGGCTCTTTTACTACGACTGAATGGAGCCAACATGCGGCAACCAATGCGGAGATTATTAAAAAATTCGAGAGTGTTTATGTAAAGATACATATATATTTCCGTTGGTACTCTAGGAAGGTAGTTGAATTAGTCAGGGCTACCCACAGCTTGATGGAAGCATTGACC
>NZ_JBEBKJ010000123.1:0-6322 GCF_040079455.1 Methyloglobulus sp.
AGCGAGTGCAGGGCTCGCACTGGATGCCTTGACCAAAACTATAGAAACCGCGTTGGCCACTGGCGATTCAATTACCCTGGTCGGGTTCGGCACGTTCTCCGTGAAGGACAGGCCGGCCAGGATGGGGCGCAACCCCCAAACTGGCCAAGAAATGAGCATAGCCGCTTCGAAGTCCCCCTCCTTTAAACCCGGCAAGAGTTTAAAGGATGCCATTAATGGCTGACACCCATAGCGCCACAGGCTAAAGGCTAACTACAAACCACAAGATGAATACAATAATGCCGACCGTAAGGCATGGGACGGCATAATCCAGGACAAATTCCTGGAACCGGTTATTTGGTTCGCGTTTATCGTTCATTTCTGTTTTTTTGGTTACTTATTTGGTGGGGGTCAGACGGCATTTGCGTCTAACACAAGAGTTAGGCATTTATCATGCCGCCCAGACCCTTTTGCGTTCGCCATCCGTCGATGCTTAGGATTGCTGACGTTATGTTCAGGATGTGTTCGTCCCAGATAGTGCACAAGTGCCCAGGGCAAACACAAAGTGACACAATTTGTCCCTGTACCGGCAAGGTTTCAGGGGGCCTCGCAAGTCCAACGCTTCTTTGGAAAGGTCAAGGACGCTATTTTTTGTGCCGTCTTCCGCAACAGTTCCGTGAGCCATCAAGTGGGGCAATTCTTCGCCGACCAGTTGGGCAATTGCGAAACCCGCCTGTTGCACATTATGTTTGGATGGCAAACAAAAGCTAAGCGCGAATGCCCCCAAAAAAAAGCCCCATTAGATTTTTTTGGCACCAGGCCGTTTTAACAGAACTTCCAGACAGGAAGGCGTATTCAACACGTATAAGGGCTTGGGTAGGTTTGTTGATGGCGGTAATTAATGGGCACGCCCTACGGTCGGATTAGGCTTCTTTGTGGCCCGTACAACAATGGAATGGACTATTCGACGGCCTGCATGATCGTCAAATGGGTGGCTGCAGTCCAGGTTAAGTTGGTCCGCTGCGGGCATTCCCGGAGTGCCATGCTCCCGCTCCACGGCATTGCTGGCCGGCGTTTGCGGCCACGCGGGTTAATCAGGGTACGCGGCAAGACCGGAAACGATTGGTCAATCCTTGACAACTGTGGTTTCTCCACCTACGACGTTGGTGGCGTTGCTTTCCCTCACAAGCCTGCCTTCACAGTACGCTTTATTTTCCGCTTCGGTTTCGTCCGTGGCGTCGATTTCGTAATATTCGTCGCTGGTCACGGTATAGTGGACCAGGTATTTTTTTACGGCCGGTTGGCGGCTGCCCAATTGGTTCCCTTCCATTCCTGCCGATAGCAACAACCCTATAAAAAGGGCTCCTCCTGCCAACAGCAGCAACCCTATAAAAATTGCTAGCGCAACTTGAAGAGAAATCTTCCGCCATCCCTCAGGATCTTTGCGAAATCTTCGGGGACTAACGGGGTGTCGAGCAAAAGGGTCGCCTACTAAGTCCGTCATATCCTCCTTGATATTGTCTATATAATCGTGTCGCCTCATCACACACCCCACTTTAAAAAAGCCATACAAAGTGTTGCCCAAATGGGGCGCGACGGCCTGCAACGACCCCTGGGCGACGTGACGTTATTTTTGCACGACTTATTTAACCTGGCTTGTGCCGTTTACCATGGCCTTGATGTTAAATGACCAGGGTTGTTACGTCGATTGTTTCCCAATTTAAAAATTCAGAGAATTGCTGTTCCATTGTTACGTCCCACCATAATGATGCTAGCACAACAAGATTAAATTGGCCTTACTTAACGTGGTTGTCCTGCAAGATAGGCAGTCTCAAAGATTCGTATAGAAGTCAGCAAGTGGGGCAATTGTGAAACCCGCCTGTTGCACATAATGTTTGGATGGCAAGCAAAAGCTAAGCGCGAATACCCCCGAAAAAACGCCCCACTAGATTTTTTGGCGCCAGGCCGATTTAACAGAAGGATCGGCCATTCCACCGCCTACTCTGACGATGGTTCCAAGGACCGACATCGGCCAAATTTTACAATGCTTCTTTGTCTGCGAATGTCGGCTATACTTTTGGCGATAAATTACAGATGGTAATACCATTATCCAGACTTATGGCGCTTAATATGGATTGCTAGGGAAGCATGCTTGAAAATTAAACTTATTGGTAAAATCATCGCAATATCTTTCTTTATCCCCCTATCTGCCAGCCCCGCAAGCTTTAATTGCTCGAAAGTATCCACCCAAGTTGAACGCCTGATTTGTTCAAACGCCGATCTTTCTGCCGCCGATGACCAAATGGTGAGCCTGTACAAGAAGGGCAAAAAACTTAACAACAAAATCACAGTTCAGCAACGTCGCTGGCTTAAAGAACGCAACGCTTGTGCAGACGTTAAATGTCTAAGTGAGACCTACCTACAAAGGCTTGAAGAATTAAGCGGTAGTTCTCAGCCAAAAGCCGGGGGGAAAGCGTTTGTTAAACCCTTACCTGATAGTAAAACGGTAAAACCAATCACTAAAGAATTAGTCGATAACATATCCGTCAGGGTGTTCAGTAAAAAACATGCCTTATTAAAATACCAGCTTAACCATGGCTCTTACGTCCGAAAAGCCCACGTTGATACAACACATCGTCGTAAGTTGCCGGATACGACGGTCGCCATCTCGATGATTGCCTTTGGTGACTTGAACGGCGACAAGGTAGACGATGCCGCCGTCATTATTTCCAACAATACGGGTGTCAATGCAGCCACTTATTCCCTCACTGGCATCCTGGCTAAAGCGGGAAGGCCATTGGCCACCCCACCGGTTGATTTAGGTGTAACCATTAGCTTTGGGAAGTTTAAGGTCGATTCGGGCAAAATTGTTCTGAGTGGGTTATTTCTTGATGGGAATGCTCTTCCTTGCTGTTCTCCTCAGAAGGTGACGTATATTTTCCGTGTCAAGAAAGGTGCTTTGGTTGCCCTCAGATAAACGCAGAGATTGAGTAAATATACTTTAGCTCAGTCTTGCTTATAGGCTTAGCTTAAACATGCATAGCGGTTTTGGCCTAATGTTTATTGTTAATTTGTTCCGTGTGGTTAATAACAGCATTACAACCATTCTGGATATCGTCAATCAGTAAGGTAAGCAATTCGTTACGGTTGTCAAAAATGGTTGAAACATTGACCTGTGAATGTCAGCTTTTTGAAACAGCCTACGCCCGGTTTTGGCCGATTTTCACGGCTTTGGTTCATACGAACCAATGGCAGCTTATGCGAAACGGCGATTATTTTTTACAACTTTCTAACAAAAAGAAAATAATCTGTTTCCCTAATTTGTTATAGTTTTAAAAATAACAATGCAAAGCCTTACAAATATCAAACTTTCCCCAACGGGGTGTTGAAAAATAGGTTCTGGGGGTTAACCAATAGGGATAATATATGACACCTAGCTGAGTAAGGGCTCTCAGTTTAACCCAGCCTTTGACCATAAAAACCCATGAGTTGGGTTTGGAGATAGCTGAAAAATACAGTTTTCTTGATAGGACAGCATGTTAATTAATTACGGCAATTAAATCGGATTGCAGTCTCGTTTATTCAGGAGGTAGGCAACATGACCAAGAAGCTTAAGCCAAATTGTCAATTACCACCCCCTTCAAGAATTCTCTACCAATCAAATGCTTGTTGTATACGCAATCGTTTTACTGCATTTACTTAAATAAATGTCCCAACCCAGCGCAAACATGAAACCTATTCTTGCCAGCATATTCTTTTTATGGGTTTTGATCCCCCTAACCGGTCATGCAGGAGATGCACTATCATTATTTTCTAGGCTAAATAACGCAGGACTTGTTGTCTTGGATGGAAATGGCCGGACGGTTTTGGCGGATAAAGCTGATATGCCATTAAAGCCAGCATCAACGACCAAGTTGGCTACAGCGTGGTTGGCATTAACCCATTGGGGTGAAAACCATCGATTTCGCACCCAATTTTATCTGGACGACTCAAGACAAACCCTTTGGGTAAAGGGCAGCGGCGACCCTTATCTAGTATCTGAAGAACTGGATATTATTGCCAAGAACCTTAAACAAAGGGGCTTAAAGCATGTCAAAGCCATCGGTATTGATAGCTCCCTATTTCAACCAGATTTAGTGCTCCCCGGAACCGGAACATCAGACAATCCGTACGATGCGGTGCCCACCGCCGTGGCCGCAAATTTCAATACGGTAGCTACTAGGGCAATCGGCGGACAAGTGGTGTCGGCTGAACCCACCACACCGTTGACACCTTATGCGCAAAGTTTGGCCCGTTCAAATAGGAATGGTGTGATGCGGGTCAATACCGGACCGAACCCCCATAACTCAGAACAATATTTCGCTGAATTACTGGCCTCTTTTTTACAGAAGCACGGTGTTGCAGTCGATTCCGAAATTGTGTTTGGGCAGACACCTAAAAAACCGGTGTTTTATGAGCACGTTAATAGCAAACCATTGGGGGAAATGTTGCGCTCAATGCTTAAATATTCCACTAATTTTGTCGCCAATCAATTGATATTGATGCTAAGCACGGACAGCTTCAAGCGTCCCGCCAATGCTGCCGATGTAAAGAGATATATGGAAGAAACGCTGTCCCGTCGCTTTGGCTGGAAGGGCTTCACATTGGAGGATGGTGCGGGGTTATCCCACAATAATCGATTGTCACCGCAACAGTTAACAGAACTATTACTGGCGTTCCGTGATTGGAAACAGTTATTGCCGGAGGTCGAAACCGATATTTACGCGAAATCAGGAACTCTGAACGGAGTTAGTGCGTTGGCAGGCTATTTGGTCAAGCGTGGCGAGTGGCAGCCTTTTGCCGTCGTTATGAATGAAAATGTCCCGTATAACTTGAGGAACCGAATTGCCAGGGAGCTCTCTGGGCAGTAATCACCAAATATATTGACGATCCAAAACCGGGTTCCCTATGCCGGGCGTTCATCAATTTCATTTTTTAGCACGTACCAATTAGACCAAACCGACCCAATTTGGGCGGATATATTACGCAATATTTACGCATTTCAAGCGTCTGCAAACAAATATTTTGGCCCTACCTCTTCGTACAACTTACCGAAAAACTGGGAACGTTTGGGTGCTTATCCACAAACGAATATACCCTCATAGGGGATTTCCAGGTCAAGCCACCCCCTCCAGCAGATTTGTAAAAGGCTGGTGGTTTTCCAGCGGTAGGTATGAAAATCGCGTTTGTCGGTGGAAACGACCCCCGTGGCCCAGTTCTCCAGCCAACAGCTCTAACGATGCATCGGCCAAATCCATGGGTAAGTCAACATATGGGGTCATGAGTTGCACCATGCGCGGTAAATGCGTGGATTACGACTTACGGCCTTAATAATCTAGGTAGCTTAAGCTTGGACTTCAGTTCCCACCTGTTTGCGGCGCATACCCATCAAGCCAACCAAGCCGGAACCGAACAACCAGACTGCAGCCGGTACGGGTACTGGCGCAAGGGAGTCCAGATTTGCGGTATCCAGGGTTGCCCATGTCTCACCGCCATTCACGGTGAAACGGCCACTGTTATAACCGTTGCAGCAATCTTCTCCCCACAACAACGTGAGGGTATGCGCACCGACGGACAAACCATTGAACATTTCGGTAATGACTTGCGGATGGTTCCAATCATAACCCCACCAAATATTACTTGAACTGCTGTAAACGGTGTTGCCGTCCAATAAGACCGTAGCCCCTTTGCCTGCATCCAGACCAAATTGGAAACCAATTTTGCTGCCGCTTGAAAAATTGATGGTCAAGGCCGAATCCGTATAGTTTCCAGAATAAAATTGGTCAAATTTGGTAATGTTTTGGTTGACGCCATTACTGTTACTGTAATTGATAGTTGCCGCTTGGGCGGCACCAAAGCCCAACATGGCGGCACAAAAAGCAATCGTTTGCAGTTGTTGTTTCATTGTATGTTTACTTGAATAAAAAAGTTAAAAACTGTAGTTAATCTTCGTAACGCAGCTTATGTGCCAATTATTTTGTAGCGTTATCATCACACTGAATTATTGAAAGCAAATATTCTTAAGTTATTGTTTTTGAATAGGCAATATATTTTTGAATTAGCAAGGCATGGTATGCCTTAATAATCTAAAATTAACCTTAACTTCCTATATTTAACTTAGCCTAGTTGTTGAGACTGTCAGAATATGACAAATTTTGTCTGTGCCGGCGGTGCTAATGCTCAAAACAGTAAATATTGGCTAAGCCGAACTGGTGCAGTCGCCTTCTGAAAATGACAGCTATGTGGCGTGGTAACTATCGCTGGTATCGAGTCCTATAAATAGAAACGGGCAAGGGATATAATG
>NZ_JBEBKJ010000124.1:0-6267 GCF_040079455.1 Methyloglobulus sp.
ACCCGCCTCAATTCCTTTATGTGTCGCCAAATGCTTTAAAAGCAAGTCGTTTTACCAAAAATTTAAATTTTTTTGGTTGTTTAGTGCTTTCATTTTTACGTCGCTGACGACAGCACTTACTGGCATTATGATTCCATCTGCCGATTCCGCGATAATTAATTTTGAGTTAGTTTTGTTTGTAATTTGTCCCAGCCGGACGGGGCATGTTGCCCCGTTCGTAGGGTTTCAACGTGGCACAAAACCCCATCCATCCGCAAAAGATCAACAACGGCATCGTCGGCAAAATGTGAGTAACGGGGTAACATACCCCGTCACGCGTTCGTCGTGCAAAGGTCTCAAAATATAAACTTTGTACTCTGCTCATTATGTTACTAACGGCTTCCGCTCAGGCGGCGGTTAACCCTGCACTGCCGCAAATTCGGGAATTTCTGCAGATCAATGTTTTTAAAGCTTCTGTCATCCATGAGTTTGGTCATATAATCGGTATGTCACATGAACAAAACAGAAGTGATGACCCTTACTCAATTTTAAAAACATGCTCTTATAATGATTTTGATCGAACTCCTTTCGGAACCACTGTGATAGGAAATATCAAAATCTCCGCTCAGGCGGCGGTTAACCCGCCTGTTAGTGCAACGCCGAAGGCGAAGGCTTTTTATCGGGATGACCAAATTTGGCCCACGACAAATATTCCGGTGTGTTGGGAAAATTTATCCTTGCGTGAATTTGAGCGTGTTGAGGCA
Source organism: Methyloglobulus sp. (assembly GCF_040079455.1). Classification (GTDB taxonomy): domain Bacteria; phylum Pseudomonadota; class Gammaproteobacteria; order Methylococcales; family Methylomonadaceae; genus Methyloglobulus. Next base: position 744 of record NZ_JBEBKJ010000124.1, read on the forward strand.
TTACGCCTAGATAACTGGCTTTAACGCAATGCTAGGTATTTGGTTAGTCAGACCAGACAGCGAAACACTTGCCGACATTTTACAAACGCAATTGGGCGGCACGCTGTATAAACCTTGGCTGAATCCATCTGTGTCACAAAAAGATCAATTCGCCCATGCTTACCGCTTGCATAGCCAGTGGATTATGATAGCCGCCAGCGGTATCGCGGTGCGTTTTCTGGATGGCTTAACGCACGATAAACACCATGATCCAGCAGTGGTGGTGCTGGATGAAGCAGGGCGATTTGCGGTGTCGTTGCTGGCAGGGCATGAAGGCGGGGCAAATCAACTGGCGTATCGGGTGGCGAATGCGGTCGGTGCTGTGCCGGTGATTACCACGGCGACTGAGGCTTTAAAACCTTTGGTGGTGGGCATCGGTTGTCGTAAAGACGTACCTGTTGAACGCATAACTGCCGCTATTCAACAGGCATTAGGACATCGACACATCAACGAAATACGCGAACTGGTCACGATAGACTTAAAAGCTAACGAGCCTGGCTTGCTGGCATTTTGCGAACAACAGACTATCCCGTTGCGGGTGTTATCCCGCGAAACTGTTGCTGCACGGGCGTGGGTTACACAGCCATCGGATTGGGTACAACAAAACGTGGGTTTGCCAGGTGTGTGTGAGCCCTGCGCCTTGATTGCCAGTCCGCGCGGTCGGTTAATCGTACCGAAATTGACATTAAACGGCGTTGCAGTGGCGATAGTCGAAGATCATTATGGAATAGAAAAAACATGGCAGGTGTATTAAATTTAGTGTCGGTAGGCCCAGGCTTTGCCGATTTAATTGTGCCACGCGCAGAAGCGGCGTTAAAAAATAGCGATGTCATTGTCGCTTATGAATTGTACTTACGCTGGATTGAGCCTTGGCTTACGGGTAAGGAAATCCACACACCGCCGTTAACTCAAGAACGTGAACGCGCTTTGCTGGCAATTGAAAAAGCCCGTAGCGGAGCAAAAGTGGCGTTAATCTCCAGCGGAGATATTGGCATTTACGCGATGGCAGCGCTGGCGTTTGATGAAATGCGCGAAGATGATGATTATGAGATCAACGTTATCCCCGGCATTACGTCGGCGAATGCCTGTGCATCACTGCTCGGTTCACCGCTGTCACACGATTTTGCCACACTGAGCTTATCGGATTTACTTTGTCCGTGGGATTGGATTGAACAACGCGGCAGACACATTGCTCAAGCGGATCTGGCTTGCGTGTTATACAACGTGCAGAGCGCGGGTCGTTCGCAAGGCGTGTATCGCATTCTTAATATCATGCTGGAGTCCAAATCACCGAAAACATTGTGTGGTGTGGTGCGTAATGCGTATCGTCCCGACCAGTCTGTGAGCATTCATTTATTGGAAGACCTGCCGTCCTTACAGTTTGATATGCTCACCACGATTGTGATCGGCAATCGCTTTACCCAGCGTAAACGCGGCTTTATCTTTACGCCACGCGGCTACAATGCGTGGGAAACACCACAAGAAGAATCGTTTAAGCAAGATTTACCCCAGCACGCCTTCTGGATTTTTTCCGGTACTAGCGATGGTAATGCGCTAGCGAATCATTTAGCCCTGCAAGGTTATCCGGTGGTCATCTCCACCGCCACGGAATACGGCGGTGATGTCGCCGTGCAGCATTGCCCCGGCGTATCAGTTTGGGCAGGACAGCAAGGTGTTGAAGCGCGTAAACAGGCGTTGCAGCAGTATCAGGCGCGGGGATTAATCGACGCAACCCACCCTTATGCTAGTTTGATGTCCGAGCAATTGATGAGTTTGTCGCAAAGTTTGGGTATTCCGTATCTTCGCTACGAACGCGCCAGCACTTATTCTGCCGATTCTGCCCAGTTATGTAACTCCTCCCAACAAGCGGCTGAACAAGCGATTGCCTTGGGTAAGCGTATCTTTCTCTCAACCGGCTCTAAAGATTTAGCCACCTTCCTGAAAGCCCCCGATGCTGAGCAATGCGAATGGTTTGTACGCGTGACACCGGAGCCGGAATTCATACAACGCGCCATTGATTTGGGTGTGCCACGCAGCCATATTTGCGCTATGCAAGGGCTGTTCTCTCAGGCATTTAATGAAGCTTTATGGCGTGATTGGGCGATTGATTGCGTGGTCAGTAAAGACTCCGGAGATGCGGGTGGCTATCAAGCAAAGGTTGCCGCAACGCAAGTGCTCGCTATTCCGTTATTGGTTATTGAACGCCCAAAACTGAACTACCCAGTGATGTTGTCCACTTTCGATGACGTATTACAACACGCACAAACATGGCAATGAACGCATTAATCCCCGTTACCATCGTCACCGGCTTTTTGGGTTCGGGCAAAACGACGTTGCTTAGTAGCCTGATTAAGCATAAGCAAGATCGGCGGCTGGCTTTGTTAATCAATGAGTTTGGTGAAGTTGCCATTGATGGGGCATTGATCCGTGATGAGTTGGCGCACAGCCCGCACGTCCAGATTCACGATTTTCCGCACGGCCTGATTGCTTACAGTGATGACGAACAGTTTATTCCTACTTTACAAGCCATCGCCGAACGCCGCGCACAAGTCGATCATGTGTTGATTGAAACCTCTGGTTTGGCTTTGCCGACCGCGATTATGGAACTCTTGCAAACGCCGGAACTGGCTGAAAGCTTCATTCTGGACGCAACATTAGCCGTGGTCGATACGCCGTTATTACTCGCCGATGAATTCGAGGGCAATCAAACGCAACCCAGTCCGCAAGAGGCTGTCGCCAGCTTGTTTGAGCAGCAACTTGAATACGCCGATGTGGTGGTGTTGAACAAAATCGACTTGCTGGATGAAGAGGCTTTACTACGTGCTGAAACGCGCATCCGTGAACGAGCACCTAATGTACGTTTTCTTGAGTTGGCGTATCGAGCAAAACTGGATATTCGATTGGCTTTAGGTTTGCGGCTACATCAATCGACTTTAGTAACGCAACAGCACCGTTTTACGCCGCTGGCTTCTATGCCTAATGCCAATACGGGTGTATTGGATAATCAACGCTTGGTTGACGGTCACGCGCATTCCGGTCTCGCTAACCACAACCACGGCTTGGCAACGCACAAACATTTTCATGAACAAGACCCCGGCTGGTTGTCGTTCGTGCTACGCAGCCAAGACAAACAAAAGCCAGACGTGCTAAAAATAGCACTCACAGAAGTTGCCAAGGCAGAACCTGTGTTACGCATCAAAGGTTTTATCCCTACCGATCATTCAGAAAATGCGATACTCGTGCAAGGTGTGCGTACCCGCATAGTGATTAGCCGAACGGCTGCCAAAACATCAGTGCAAAATGCTGAGGTCGTGTTTATTGGTTATCATCTTAATCGTAACAAGGTGGCGATGCGGTTGTCCGAATTGACTGCAACCCAATGGCAGTAAAATCAACTTTATGGGAATCTTGCTAATCAAAAAAACTTTTCAGAACTGTTGTCATTTCCTTATTAAGCCCTCACACGAGGGGCTACACATGCTCACAAGCAATATCTCTATCAATAAAGCCACTTATTTGCTTTTTTTCAGAAAAGTTTCCGTAAGCTAGCATTAACTTGACGTAAGCGGCTTCAATCGACATATTCCAGATCATTTCTGCGCCGTGTTCGATCAGTTCACGGGTACTCTGGTAGGCGTTTTCTGATTTGATAGCTGGGGCGAGGTAAATGGGAATACCGCGTTCACCACAGCGTTTAACAAACTCAAGTAAGGAGTGGTTTTTGCCCCATTGTTCAGTGGCGCAGGCGGTGCCTGAATGGTACAAGTCGTGCAGGACTGCATCGACAGAATCCAGTTTAAAATGGCAATAGTCCAATCCTGGATAAGGTTTTACCATCAGGATACGGTTCGAGAATTGCGGTTTTAACGGCATAATATCGCCAGAAGCAAGACTTGCCTGATGTTGTTTATCTACGTTGCTCGATTGAGTGACAAACGTATTAACTGATGTAAAATGTTGCCCGTCAAATTGCATAAAGCTGTTGTTTTGGACACTATAAAAATCACCAGTTAACTGCAAAGAACAAGTGAGCCGTGAACCTTGGTGAATTTGCATGGTTTGCCCAGTATTACGATAAGGCACGAAAACACCCAAAGCAACACATTGCCTTATAAACGCTGCCGCACAAATAAAGTTAGCTAGGCCATTACCGTGAGGATTGTCCAAGGGATAATCACTTGAAACCAGCAAGACAGGAATCGTGCTGGCATGAAAGTAAAAGCTGAGTGCCGCAGCGGTATACGCCAAGGTATCCGTGCCGTGAGTGACAATAATACCGTCATACTTGTTCGGCTGAGTGGATTCGATAGCTGCAATCATTATCTTCCAAGCAGCAGGGCCGAGATTTTCGCTTAAAATCTGGATTGGTTGCAAAGTGTCAAAATGAACGGATTGATGGTCGTGATATTGCTGCTCAAATAGTTGCAGCAATTTGAACGGTGCGCTGCTGGAAGTATTAATGGTTCCGTCAGTCGCCGTGGAACCAATCGTGCCGCCAGTGAACACAAGCAGAATATGTTTCATAGTATGATGTGACTTTGCAATTAATGTCCGTCAAGCATAACAAAGCCACTTATCCATTTAAATGAAAATATCACTCATAGTCGCGATGTCGAATAACCAAGCCATCGGTCTTGATGGTCAAATGCCCTGGCATTTATCCGCCGATCTTAAACGATTCAAAAAAATTACCATGGGTTACCCCATCTTGATGGGCAGAAAAACCTTTGAATCCATCGGTCGGCCTTTACCAGGTCGTACCAATGTGGTTGTCAGCAGAAACCCCACTTACAAGCCAGAAGGCTGCGTTGTAGTTGACAATGTGGAGGCTGCTATTGCCCACGCTTGCCAATTGGCCGATGAGGTTTTTGTAGTTGGCGGTTCTATACTGTATGCAGCGACACTACCGATTGCTGACACCTTGTACATAACCCAAATCAACCAGACTTTTGATGGCGATACATTTTTCCCCGATTTTGACCGAACTCAATGGACTGAAGTGGAACGTGAAGATGTAGCAGTTGATCCTAATGTTAGCTTTACGTATAGTTTTTTGAAGTTACAAAAAACGGCTAAAAAGTAATACCAATCCCAATAAATTCTCATTGTTACCACCTCCAAAGGGCATAAATATCTACACAAGTATCTGCCCCTTCTCCCTTGAGAGAGAAGGTCGGGATGAGGGGATTTAAATAACAACTTTTTGGGATTGGTATAACTGATAGTTCGGTTAAGTTCGATTTTCCATCCCCTGCGTGTAATGTTCTACGATTGGAAGTCGGACTATAGAAATGAACCTTGTCTTATTCGGAATTTTCTTAACTAAGCAAATAAAATCATTGAACATTTACCCAAAAGCCATTATGCTTCGCGCAGTGTAGTTGAGGGGTTAGGGGCATTTTGGCTTATTGAAACCTATTGACTAAACTACGCACGATTATTTCTTCCAAAATAATACCTAGGGCATCAGAAGATGGTGGATGAA
>NZ_JBEBKJ010000125.1:0-6191 GCF_040079455.1 Methyloglobulus sp.
TTGGTCGTTTCGTTTGAATGTTATTCATATTCATGGTCACCTCTAATGACATTATAAATCTGCCTCTAGAAGTGTCCTGTTTAATTAAACCATTTCAGCGAGCAATGGTGCTGTCGATCAAGACATGTTGCAAATCAGGGTGTTGCCGACAACCCTCATGTAAACCTTGCCATACGCCCCGCTTGCACCACCTTGAAAACCGCTTGAACACGGAGTTCCATTTGCCCAGCGAGGCGGGCAATAACCGCCATTGCCCACCACTGCGTAAAATCCACAAAACCGCATTGAGAAAGCATCGGCATGCTTCCAAAGCACCCACGTAAATCCGTGGGTTCAACAGCAACAAGCTATAAATCGCCTGCCATTCCTCATCCGATAATTCTGCTCTATTTGACATTTCCACTGAAAATTCCGGAATTCTTATTTTTTACAGGTAAAATACAGAACCTAGGTCTAACTGGTGAAATTTTGACTATACTACTGAGAAGAAATCTATGCATTTGGACAAAACATTGTTAACCCGACAAGTAAATATCATGCCCCTTATGCCTTATCATCCCAGTGTTACACGCTCAATGCTGACATTTGAAGAAACCACATATTAAAAATTTTCGCCCTAAAACAAAAGTCATTTAATAAAATTACAAGTCTCACTTAAATTGAATACGAAAAAAATAATTTCTATTAAAAATATAAGAAATAATCCTGTTTTAAACTCGTCTTTTTGGACGATTTTTGGATATGGATTATCACAATTATTTCGCCTGATTGGTAACCTCATATTAACAAAGCTTCTCATGCCAGAAATGTTTGGAATCATGGCTATTGTTAATGTGTTAGTGACGGGTGTACAAATGTTCTCAGATATAGGCCTGGGGCCGAGTATTATCCAGAGTAAGAGGGGCGAAGAAGCTGACTTTATTAATACAGCATGGACGTTACAAATTCTCAGAGGTTTTGCCATCTGGTTGTTTGTCTCTGTTGTCGCTGTAGGCTTATGGTTTGCTAATAGATACGGCTATATAAACCAAGATCAGGTTTATGGACATCCTCTTTTACCCTGGTTATTGGTTGTAGTGGGTAGCAGTTCTGTAATTTCAGGATTTAACTCGACAGCTATTTTCGTTTCTAACAGAACATTAGCGTTAGGCCGTATAACCGTAATCAATTTACTTTCGCAAGTGATAGGGTTGTGTGCCATTATTTATTTCGCTTGGCTTAAGCAATCCATTTGGGCACTTGCAGTAGGCACAATTGTAACTAGCTTAGTTTATATGGTTCTGTCACATAAGTTTTTGCCTGGCGCGGTAAATAAGCTTTGTTGGGATAAAACTGCGGTCAAAGACTTAATCAAGTTTGGCAAATGGATTTTCTTGACTACGGCAATAGGCTTTGTAGCTAACCAAGGGGATCGTTTATTGTTGGGCAGCTATTTAACACCTGAAATGTTAGGGGTATATAGCATTGCATTTATGTTATCAAATCTTCCAGCATCAATTGTTTCTGCGCTTTCCCATAAAGTTATATTCCCAAGTGCAAGTAGAATTTATCGAGACCATCCTGAGCGTCTAAAAGAAACATTTGTGAAATCAAAAAAATGGCTGGCTTTATTTTTTATGTCACTAACAGGCATCTTAATAGGTCTTAGTCAAAATATTATTGATCTATTATATGACGAACGGTACAGTGACGCAGGCTGGATGATGGAAATTCTATTGTTGCGTGTAGCAACTTCTTGTATGTTAATTCCAAACTCTATTGTTATGATGGCTAAAGGATTACCGATATTTTCCACCATTTCAGCCGTTTTAAAAGCTTTTTTTATATTCGTTACTCTACCATTATCATTCCATCATTTTGGTGTTAAAGGCATGATTATAATGATTGGTATCAGCGGCTTAATTGATGCTCCAGTTTTGTGGTATGCCCTGATAAAGCACAAATTATTTTCTTTAAGCGTTGAATTATATTCTTTGATTTTGCTATTTTGTGGATACGCCTTGGGCTGGCTAATTTCAAATTTTGATAGCTTAGATTTATTTATCATGTCTAACAAACTATACAAACAACTAATTCAATACCTATAAGTTATGATGCAGAAAATAATTTATCGTGGATTTAGCTTATTAGAATATGCCCATTTGCATTGAAAAGACATTATGAAAAAAATTGTCTATGTACCCGAATCTTTCCCTCAACCGAGTGAAACTTTTGTAATTAATGAAATAGATAGTCTACTGGATATTGGGTATCAAATTACTGTTGTACCCAGGGTATCCGGATATACTGGGGAAATTCATCATGCCCGATTAGACAAAATACTAACTCGCATTGAAGTGATAACTGAAAATAGCAACTTAGATTTAAGCTCTTTTTTTTGGGGTTTACTTTATGGCAGCCAAGTATGGGGTGGTTTGCGACTAAGAGCCTTAATCAAGCACTTCAAACAGGCATTAAGTATAGCTCAACATGTTGCTCGGATTACAGTAGAAAAACCAGAACTTATAATTATTCATTTTGGTTATGATAATGCGGTTGCGGGTGCGTTGGCCGCTTCATATTTAAAGATACCGTCGATTTTATGGATGCATGGTAGTGATATGCATACCGTGCCACACAGAAGCTTAATCTGGATTAGTAAACAGGTTTCAGTAGTCATGACTAATTCAGAATATTCGACAGGATTGCTAAATCAATTGGGTGTAAAAAACAAAATTGAAATATCAAATTTAGGAATTGATCTCCATAGTTTTAAACCACCGCCAATCGCGAATAAACAAAAAAATCCCACGATAATTTGTGTTGCTAGATTAGGCCATCATAAAAACCATAGGCAATTGATACATGTGTTTCAACGGGTACTAAAACAGGTACACAACGCCGAGCTGTGGCTTGTGGGTGATGGCCCCAATCGGGAAGAATATGAAATTTTAGTTTCACAACTGGATTTAAAGCAGGTTGTTTTTTGGGGGATGTTGTCTCAGGAGCATATTGTTAAGTTGATGCAACAATCTTGGATTAAAGTGCTGTTGAGCGCCAAAGAAGGTTTGGGCGTAGCGTTAATTGAAGCGCAAGCTTCAGAATTGCCTTGTGTCGCTACACAAGTAGGCGGTATCCCTGAAGTAATTAGTGACGGAGAAACGGGATTCTTATTTGATTTGAATTCCGCCGATTTTGAAACTAAAGTTGTCGATGCTATTGTCAAGCTACTCAATAATGATGATTTAAGAAAAAAAATGGGTGTCGAGGCACGAATTAGAGCAGAGCGGTTGTTTAACGAAAAGACACATACCGAACGTATGGACACGATTATTAAAACATTATTTTGAAGCAAAGGTTAATTATGAAACCAGTAGATCTCTTATTAATCAGTTGGAACAGGCGAGAGTATTTAGAAAAAACTATTGCAAACCTACTAGCCGATCCTGCCGACTTCAGACTTTACTGTTGGGATAATGCATCAGAGGATGGCACCGCTGACATCATAGCGTCCTTAAACGACCCCCGTGTCGTACAAAAGCATTTTTCTAAAGAAAACATTAAGCAGCGTACGCCATCTTTGTGGTTTTTTGATCAGGCTCAAAGTGATGTAGTAGGAAAGGTTGACGATGATATTTTATTACCACATGGATGGATAGAACGGATTGCCCCATTAATCAGAGGAAATAGAAATTTTGGACGCTTGAGTTGTTGGAACTATATGGAGGATGATTGGGATGAAGACTTGGCTGCCCATAAAATTATTACGGTGGATGGAGTGAAAGTTTTAAGAAATGTATGGGTAGGTGGAACATCTTTCCTCGCACGCCTAGAAAACTTAATCCCTTTTATACAGTCGGAACCTGCTGGACACGGATTTCCAATAGATCAATTTTTAATGACGAAAGCGGGGCTTATTAACGGTTATCCGCTTCCAATGCTGTTCGCTCATCATATGGACGACCCAAGATCAAAATATTGCTTAATGAACAATACCGGCTTAGTTGGTGAGCATGATTCAGCAACAGCGCGACATTTTGGATTCACTAATGCAGATGATTATGGCAAATGGATTGCTGCAGATGCACAAAAAATACTTTCAGATCCATTTTTGTTACAATTTAAGCGAATGCGTATCAATAGAAATCAATCTTTATTTGGGAAAATTAGAAGAAATGTTTATTTTTATTTGAATATCTAGATATTCATCTGATCAATTATTTAATTGCATTAGCAAAAAACCGTGCCTACACCTAGAAAGAGTTAATTATGATTAGTTTAATCAATCCGTTTGATAGATTACAGATGAAGGAAGAAATACTAAGATCTCCTCCTTTCCCCCATTTTTGCATTGATAACTTTTTAAATACAGAATTTGCCGACGAAATTTATAATGCCTTTCCATCTTTTCAAGACGCACAAAAAATGGGTAAAGAATTTAGCTCCGTAAATGAACAAAAAAAAATCCAGATTACTGATGTTTCTAAATTTCCACCAGCTATTGCCAAATTAAACCAACTGCTGGGTTCTCCTGAATTTCTGGAAATGATATCTGACCTAATGGGAATACCAGATCTATTAGCGGATCCAGACTTAATTGGCGGAGGTATACATGAAACAAATTCAGGCGGGCACCTTGATGTACACGTCGACTTTAATTATCTAAAAGCTAAACAGTGGCATAGACGTTTGAATATCCTTATCTACTTTAACAAAGATTGGCAGGAAGACTACGGTGGCAATTTTGAGATCTGGGACAAAGATGTGAAAAAATGCTTCGGTTCTTACGCTCCCATTTTTAATCGTGTTTTTGTATTTGCTACCAGCAACATAAGCTACCACGGAGTCAATCCGCTAACTTGTCCGCCCGAAATTATGCGGAAATCATTCGCTGCTTATTACTATACACAGGAAGCGCCCAAAAACTGGGACGGCGAGTATCATTCTACTATTTTTAAATCCCGTCCCGACGAGTGGCTAAAAGGCAATATTTTAATGCCAACTGAGAGATCAATCCGTTTTGCTAAACGTCTTTTAGGGCAAACAAAACAAACAGTTAAAAGCATACTTACTAAGTGAAGCTTCCAATAATACCGCTATGTCTATAGTACCTAATAAAATCAATTGGCCACTATTAGGTGCGACACGGTTTTTTTTAGCATTTATCGTTTTGAGTGAACATCTTGGATGGTTCATTTCAAGTTCTGATGTAATGTTAAAGTTTTCAAAGCTTTCACCAATGGTCGCGGTTTTAGGTTTTCTTCTCATATCGGGATATTCAATCGCAGCCTCTTTTGAGGCTAAGCAAAGGGGGTTTTATTTTAGAAGGGCATTACGAATTATTCCTGTTTATATTCTAAGTATAGCGTATGCTAGCCTTGCAGCCTTATATTCCCATGAAAGACCATTAGTAGATAATATATATATCATTTTAGGGAATCTTTTTTTTATGCAAGGTATTTTCGTGCATAGTATTGAGTCCAACCCCATTGTCTGGACTTTAAGTATAGAAATATTCTTTTATGTTATCACTCCACTCTTAGTTACTAAAAGCAAATATTTTATCTATTTTATCTTGGCATCTGCACTGTTATTTTGTAGTCAAAGATACATTGGATTTCATTATTTTTCTCAAATGATGTATGGCTTAAATATTACTTTCTTAGCCTGGGCTTGGCTTCTCGGCTTCTGGTACTACCATAATAGAGACAATATAGGCGCAATTTTTTTTGTGTCTAGCTTAGGCATTTTATCCATAACAATTAATGGTTTTTTTATAGCTGGCTTTTGGACTATCACTTGGATAATAACTTGTGTAGCAGTAGGGTATGGCCACTTAGTTAAAACACCATTTCCTCAGTTTTTAAAAAAATTAGGCGATATTTCATACCCTATGTATCTATTGCATATCCCTATTTTTGTATCTCTCAAAAACCTTAATTTTATATCATACGGTTTTTTTTATTTTATTATCGCCATAGCTATCTGTTTATTTATTGATGTATTTATAGATAATCCTGTGAAACAGGCTATAAAGAAATCACTGTTGAAATTTTCCTGAGATTATAGTTTGTCTTCACATAAGCTTCTTATTGCTATTTTAAACTACCGTGACACACAGGTTACGATTAATTGCTTGCATTCACTTGCTCATTGTAAATTGTGGGATAGTAATGAAGCCCATGTAGTAATTTGGGAGAATGGCACGGGAT
>NZ_JBEBKJ010000126.1:0-6081 GCF_040079455.1 Methyloglobulus sp.
CAAAGACGGTCGTATTTCAATAGGTTCGCCAATTGCGCGGGCGTTAATTGGTAAAGAGGTAGAAGACATCGTTACCGTAAAAGCGCCGGGCGGCAATGTTGAGTATGAGATTATTTCGATAGAATATGTTTAAAACAGGCTCAAGGCGAAAGGTATAAGGCGAAAAAAAGCTACTTTTTGGGGTTTAGTCGGTAGATGACGGCGATTTGTCCGATGCTTTGTATCAATGTTGCGCCTGTTGAAGCACACATTTTTTGGCTAATTTGCTTACGGTCATCCCGTTCTGCGCGGATTTTAACTTTAATCAGTTCGTGAGTATTGAGTGCGATTTCTGTTTCTGCCAGCACAGCATCGGTCAATCCAGCCTGACCAACAATAATCACGGGTTTTAAGCCGTGGGCTTGCGCCTTTAGTTTTTTCTTGCTTGCCGCATCCATGATGTTAACCTTAAATAAACCGCAGATTCTACACTAAAAGATAAATGAGCCGAAGTAAAAGCAGTAGCCGCTGGATGCAGGAACATTTCGATGACGAATATGTCAAAATGGCTCAGGTACAAGGTTATCGGTCACGGGCAGTTTTTAAGCTTAAGGAAATTCAGGAAAAAGACAAACTCATCAAGCCCGGTATGAATGTTGTTGATTTGGGGGCGGCGCCCGGTGGCTGGTCGCAGTTTTCTCGACCCATATTAGGCAAAAAGAGCAAGCTTATTGCCTTAGACATATTGCCTATGGAAGCTATCGAAGGCGTGGTTTTCATCCAGGGTGATTTCCGTGAAGCCGCTGTTTTGGATGAATTAACGGCGGTTCTTGATTCCGCTCCTGTGGATATAGTCCTGTCCGATATGGCCCCGAATATGAGCGGCAGTAAAGGCATAGACCAGCCTAATGCCATGTATCTTGCCGAATTAGCTCTGGATACGGCAAAAACCGTGTTAGTAAAAGGCGGTGGTTTTTTGGTTAAAGTGTTTCAGGGGGAGGGTTTTGAGGCTTTTCATCGGGATGTGCAACAACGCTTCGATAAAGTCGTCATCAGAAAACCTAAAGCGTCACGACCAAGAAGCAATGAAGTTTATCTTTTGGGAAGAGGCTTTAAATAACCCCTTATCGTCCCCATAACATCGAAAAACCTTGTTGGAAAGTGAAAGTAAGTAATGCAGGACAGTCAGGATGCTCGCGCCCTGATATAATTAAAGCTGTTTTTAACCGAACCGTTCAGGTCTGGGGCGTATAAATTGAATGACATGATGAAAAATATTATCCTTTGGGTTGTTATAGCCATTGTTTTGATGTCCGTTTTTAACAATTTCGGAACACAGGGCGAAAAGGGTGATTCAACAGCACTTTCCTACTCCCAGTTTATGGAAGCGGTAAAGGCGGGACAAGTTCAGCAAGTAACGATTGATGAGCATATCGTTAAAGGTAAGTTACAGGCTGGTCAATTATTCAAGACCTATGCGCCATCAGACGCGCATATGATTGATGATTTGCTCGCTAATGGGGTTGATATTAAGGCCGTTCCGCCAGAACAACCTTCTTTGTTAATGCAACTATTAGTCTCTTTTGGCCCCATGTTGCTATTGATTGCCGTCTGGGTGTTCTTTATGCGGCAAATGCAGGGCGGCGGTGCGGGTGGTCGCGGAGCGATGAGCTTTGGCAAAAGTAAAGCCAGAATGCTGGAAGAAGATCAGATTAAAGTGACTTTTGCGGATGTCGCTGGTTGCGACGAAGCCAAAGAAGAAGTTGTCGAAATGGTCGATTTTCTTAGGGATCCTGCCAAATATCAGAAGTTGGGTGGGAAAATCCCCCGTGGTGCTTTGATGATAGGGCCTCCAGGAACGGGTAAGACCTTGTTAGCCAGAGCTATTGCCGGTGAAGCAAAAGTCCCATTCTTCACCATTTCAGGCTCAGATTTTGTGGAAATGTTTGTCGGTGTTGGTGCTTCCCGCGTCAGGGATATGTTTGAACAGGCAAAAAAACACGCACCTTGCATCATTTTTATTGATGAAATAGATGCCGTAGGCCGTCAACGTGGCGCTGGCTTAGGTGGCGGTAATGACGAACGTGAGCAAACCTTGAACCAATTACTGGTTGAGATGGATGGTTTTGAAGGCAATGAAGGCATTATTGTTATTGCCGCAACCAACCGTCCTGATGTGCTTGATAAAGCGTTGCTGCGTCCTGGTCGTTTTGACCGTCAGGTAACGGTCGGCTTGCCTGATGTCAAAGGCAGGGAGCAGATTCTGAATGTCCACATGAAGAAAGTACCTGCTGCGCCAGATGTTGAGGTTAAGTACATCGCCCAAGGTACGCCTGGTTTTTCTGGAGCTGATTTGGCCAATTTGATTAATGAAGCGGCCTTGTTTGCTGCACGATTCAACAAGCGCGTGGTCAGCATGTCTGATCTCGAAAAAGCCAAAGATAAGTTAATCATGGGGACGGAAAGACACTCCATGGTGATGGATGAAAAAGAAAAAAAGATGACGGCTTATCACGAAGCAGGTCATGCCATAGTGGGCAAAATTGTCCCTGAGCATGATCCTGTGTATAAGGTTAGCATCATGCCCAGGGGGCGTGCATTGGGCGTGACCATGTTTTTGCCTGAACGTGACCAATACAGTGCCAGCAAGCAAAAACTGGATAGCATGATTTCAAGTCTTTACGGTGGTCGTATAGCCGAAGAATTGATTTTTGGTTGGGAGCAAGTCAGTACTGGCGCATCCAACGATATAGAACGCGCCACTGAGTTGGCCAGGAATATGGTCACCAAATGGGGCTTGTCACAACGTTTAGGCCCGTTAGCTTATAGCGAAGAAGAAGGTGAAGTATTCCTGGGTCGTTCGGTAACGCAACATAAAACGGTTGCGGAAGAAACTTCCCATACCATTGATGAAGAAATCCGCTGTATTATTGATAAAAACTATGAGCGGTCAGTGACTATTCTGAAAGAAAATACTGATATTCTTCATACCATGGCGGCTGCCTTGATGAAATATGAGACTATCGACAAATTTCAGATCGAAGACTTGATGCAGCGGAAACCGGTAAAAGCACCGGCCGGATGGGAGGATTTGCCACCTCGTGGTGGAGCGGAAGTTGAAGTCATCCCTGAAAAAAAGGACGATGTTAAACCCGAAAAGCCCATCGGCGGGGCTGCTGAACAGAACTAAATATCTAAAATTTAGAGATAATCAAGAGGGAGAGACTAAGGGTCTCTCCTTTTTTATGTGTAATTCCAGTAACTTAGTAAGTAAACCGAAAGTATATGGCAAAAAAATATTTTGGTACCGATGGTATTAGGGGAAAAGTTGGCGAGCATCCTATAACAGCCGATTTTTTCTTAAAGTTGGGCTGGGCAGTTGGGCAGGTTTTTGCTAATGAAAGACACGACTTTATTCTGATTGGCAAAGATACGCGTATTTCTGGATATATGTTTGAATCGGCTCTCGAAGCCGGATTAACTGCGGCAGGAGTAGATACGCATTTGCTGGGCCCTATGCCCACGCCGGGAATCGCTTACTTGACGCGTACATTTAGGGCGAAAGCAGGCATTGTTATCAGTGCTTCGCACAACCCTTATTATGACAATGGCGTTAAATTTTTCTCAGTTCATGGTACTAAGTTACCCGATGAAATTGAGCAAGAAATCGAACGCTACATTGACACTCCTATGACTACTGTACCGTCTTCAAGTCTAGGTAAAGCTAAGCGAGTAGTTGATGCCGCTGGGCGATATATTGAGTTTTGTAAAGGAACTATACCAACTCGACTTGATTTTGATGGACTGAAGGTTGTTGTCGATTGTGCAAACGGCGCCACTTATCACGTTGCGCCACACGTATTCAGGGAGATTGGCGCAGAAGTCATTACAATTGGTGCAGACCCGAATGGACTCAATATCAACGATGAATGCGGTGCCACCAAGCCGCAAAAATTAGCAGATGCAGTTCTGGCAAACCATGCAGACCTAGGTGTTGCTTTGGATGGCGATGGTGACCGTTTGATTATGGTCGATCATAAAGGTGAAATCGTCGATGGGGATGAGCTTATCTACATTATTGCCAAGTCCAGGCTGAGAGATAAGCTGCTTATCGGGCCTGTCATTGGGACGCTCATGACCAACTTGGGCATGGAGCTCGCCTTAAAGCAACTGGGCGTAAATCTTCTTAGGGCAAACGTTGGTGATCGCTATGTCATGGAATTGCTAGTTGAGAACAAAGGTATCTTGGGTGGGGAGAACTCAGGTCATATTATTTGTTTGGATAGGACAACGACAGGTGATGGCATTATTGCCGCCCTGCAAATCATGGTCGAAATGCAAGATAGCGGAAAAACTTTGCATGAACTTAAATCAGGGATGACAAAATTCCCCCAAGTGCTGCTGAATATCAAAACACAAGCCAAGCCAAATCTCGATGGCGATGAGATTCAAAAAGCCGTAAAAGATATTGAAAAAAAGCTGGGTGATACAGGTCGAGTGTTATTAAGGGCATCCGGGACGGAACCGCTAATTCGAGTTATGGTGGAAGGTCAAAACGAAGATAAAGTCATTGAATATGCAAATCAATTGGCAGAACAAGTAGCTAAAGCACATGGATGCTTGAATTAGCGACTATTAAACTATATCATAAGCGGTTTGATTATTTTGGGGTATAACGATGCGTCGCTCGCTGGTTTTAGGAAATTGGAAAATGAACGGATCACGCAGCAGTGCGGAGTCGTTGGCGAAGGGCATCATCGCCGGTTTGGGTGCAGATATTGCGGATATTGCTGTTTGTGTCCCCTATATTTTTCTGTCTGACGTTGCCCAAATTGTCAAAAACACCCGTTTGGGATTAGGCGCACAAAACGTCGCGGATAAGCCATCAGGTGCTTATACCGGCGAAATTTCTGCCGCCATGCTCAAAGAATTTGCGTGTAAATATGCTTTGGTTGGGCATTCTGAACGGCGTACTTACTATGGTGATACCGATCAATCGGTCGCCGCACGATTCTGCCAAGCCCAAGAGCAAGGCATTATCCCCGTTTTGTGTATCGGTGAGACACTAGAGCAACGCCAGCAGGAAAAAACATTCGACGTTATTACCGCTCAACTTGATGCAGTAGTTGATTTGGCTGGTATCGCCGCATTCAACAATGCCGTGATTGCATATGAGCCAGTTTGGGCTATCGGTACGGGGCTTACAGCCACCGACGATCAAGCGCAAGAAGCACACCATTTCATCAGACAGTACCTGTCGGCTAAAGACCAGGCAGTAGCTGAAAAAATACAAATTTTATATGGCGGTAGTGCCAAACCGGACAATGCAAAAGGTTTGTTTGCCATGCCGGATATTGATGGCGGGTTAATTGGCGGGGCTTCTCTGGATGCAGAGTCCTTTTTGAAGATTTATCATTCTGTTTAAAGTATTACAACAATAATATGTATCAGGTAATTATCGTAATTCACGTACTGCTGGGCTTAAGCATCGTCGGTTTGATTTTAATGCAGCAGGGCAAAGGTGCTGATGCCGGTGCAACTTTTGGCGGCGGCGGTTCAGGTTCCGTATTTGGTGCCCAAGGTGCAGCCTCATTTTTATCCCGCACGACCGCAATTTTGGCGGCTTTGTTCTTTAGCACCAGCTTGGGTCTTGCCTGGATGAATGGTAATAAAGGTGCAGCCATTGATTTTATGGGGTCTCCTGCGGTAGAAAAGGAAGTCCCAGACTTAGGTTTGCCGAATGTCGATGGTGCTAACATCAAACCAAGTGTCCCTGCACCCTTACCTGAAGGCAAAGCAGAGGTAGCAATACCGCCTGCCGCTGACCAGCCAGTTGTCACGAGTCCACCTACAGCCGCGAATCCGGTTGTAGAGCAAGCTATCGTACCAAAGGTTGAGGATGCTAAGGTTGTTGAAGAGCAGGAGTCAGAGCTAAAATCGGATAAACCGAATAAAGAGTCATCCAAAAAACCTGCCAAAAAGAAGTAACTGAGTAACTGTAAAGCCGATGTGGTGAAATTGGTAGACACGCCATCTTGAGGGGGTGGTGACGCAAGTCGTGCCGGTTCAAATCCGGCCATCGGTACCAATACAGTTTATGGC
>NZ_JBEBKJ010000127.1:0-5935 GCF_040079455.1 Methyloglobulus sp.
GTCAATGCTTCCATCAAGCTGTGGGTAGCCCTGACTAATTCAACTACCTTCCTAGAGTACCAACGGAAATATATATGTATCTTTACGTAAACACTCTCAGAAATCGATAGACAATTAAGTGGACTAATCGCTAAACCACTAGATTTGGGAGCAGATGACAAGGCATAAAACTCCTCAAAATAAATTTATTCTGAGTTTCGAGGTGGCGTTAGAAGTGCCCTTATAAGTGGCTTTAGATATTGTTCTTGCCTGTCTTTTGTTAGCCGATTGGCAATGATGATGCTTTTTAAGTCGATGAGCGCACGTTCAAAGTCATCATTGACCAAGATATAGTCAAATTCGTCGTAATGGCTCATCTCTGTGACGGCGTCACGCATACGTCGGGCGATGACGTGATCTTCGTCTTGTCCACGATTTTGTAGTCGTTGTTCGAGAACTTCGGTTGAAGGGGGCAGTATAAAAATGGATAAGCTATCTGGGCATATTTTTTTTATTTGTTGGGCACCCTGCCAATCAATTTCCAGTATAACATCAAGACCTTCATTCAGATTCTTTTCAACGGTTTTTTTTGCCGTGCCGTAATAATTGTCAAACACCGATGCGTGTTCTAGGAGCGCGTGGTTGGTCAATAAGATCTGAAATTCGGCTGAAGAGACGAAATAATAGTCTTCACCTTGTTTTTCTCCAGGTCGTATCCGACGTGTGGTATGGGATATTGATACGACCAAGTCAGCTACTTCCGCCACCAATTGCCTGACCAAGCTGGTTTTGCCTGCCCCAGAAGGCGCAGAAATGATGTAAAGTTTGCCGATACTCATGCTGTTTGTGATTTTGTGTTTTATCTTTATTCGATGTTTTGGACTTGCTCACGAATTTGTTCGATAAGCACTTTAAGTTCTATGGAAATTTGCGTCATATCTTTATCTACTGATTTAGAACCTAGCGTGTTGGCTTCGCGGTTCAATTCCTGCATCAAAAAATCTAGCCGACGACCTACGGGGTCGGATTGATCCAGCACTCTTAATACTTCATTGACATGCGTGTCCAGTCGATCTAGTTCTTCGGTAATGTCCAGTTTTTGGGTAAGGTAAACCAGTTCTTGCTCAAGGCGGTCAAAATCGGGTTGTGCAACCAGTTCTGTAATTTTGTCAGTGAGTTTTTTGCGTAAGGCTGTAAGCACTTCAGGCATTCGTTGGTTAGCTGATTCAATAAAGCCTTGAATTTTTACGCAACGTTCTTCAATTATGGCTTTGAGTTGCCGGCCTTCTCTTGCTCTTGTTTCTAAAAGCTGTTTGACAGTGGCTGTAACCAGCGTGTTAATTCCTGCGCTGATGTCAGTTTTATCCAGTTCGGATTCTTGTTGGATGCCAGGGAATGCGAGTATCTCCAGCGCAGAGAATGACATGGAGGAGTACATTTGCTGTTCGATCAGTTTTGTTGCGGTAATCAATGCCGCTACGGCATCAGCATCGACAGTAAAGCTTTGTTGTTTGCCTTGTTTTTTATAACTTAAAGCGCATTCAATTTTGCCACGACTTATTTTCGCACTAATTATCGACCGGATATCGGTTTCGGCAAAACGTAATCGATCAGATAATTTCAATGAAACATCAAGATAACGATGATTTACTGAGCGCAGTTCGCAAGTTACCTTTAGATTTCCGATTTCAGCTTCATTTACTGCAAATGCGGTCATGCTTGTTATCATTTTTCACCTATACTTTAGTCAGTTCCAAACTATCCAACATTTATGGCTGAATATTACGATCCGCAAACCTACCCCAAAGCGTGGAACTATCTACAAACCGGCACTATTATAGACCAGTATATGATCGAACGGGAATTGGCGCATGGTGGTTTCAGCTCAGTTTATCTGGCGCGGCAAATGGCAGATCAGTTTCAGGTGGCGCTTAAAGAGTATCTACCCAGAAAACTGGCTCATCGAACTTGGAATAATGTCGTAGTGGCGAATAGCCCTGAAGCCCAAGGGATGTTTCGGCGCGGTCGGGCATTGTTTTTTGAGGAAGCTAAAGTGCTGGCTGCTTTGAAACACCCGAATATTGTCGAAGTAGTCAACTTTTTTAGAGCTAATGACACGGTCTATATGGTTATGACTTACGATTACGGAATAACGCTGGATAAATTAATAGCCAAGAAAATGTTGGCTATTACCGAAGAATTTATATTGGCAGTGTTTGATTCTTTGCTGGCGGGGCTCAGTTATATACATGAACGGCATTTTATCCATCTCGACATCAAGCCGGGCAATATTTTAGTACGTCCTGGCAACAATTCTTTATTGCTCGATTTTGGCGCGATACAACGAATAAGCACAACCCGCATCAATAAATTGGATACCGTTTTAACCCCAGGCTATTCGCCAGTTGAGCAATATGATGTCAATGCACGGATGGGAGTCTGGACGGACATCTATGCCATAGGTGCAAGTATGCGTACTTGTCTTGAAGGTAAAGCTCCGCCTCTCGCGCCAGAGCGAAGCCAGAAAGATACGCTCATTCCTGCTGTAAAGGTGTTTAGTCGAAAATACCCCGATTATCTTTTAAAAGCGATTGATTGGGCGATGGAGCTCAAACCGGAAAATCGTCCGCAATCAATTGAGCAACTCAAGCTGGCGTTGGTCAAGCCATAAGTCCCATATGTAAAACCTACGCCAGGTCATTTCGGGTATACTGGCGCGTTTTATGACTGGTTTAGAATGGAGTATTCATGAGGCCGAGCGGACGCGATGCAAATCAATTGAGAGACATTAAATTTACCTGTGGTTTTACCAAACATGCAGAAGGTTCGGTATTGGTTGAATTTGGTGAAACCCGCGTATTATGCACGGCGAGTGTTGATTTTAATAATGTACCGCGTTTTTTAAAAGGTAAAGGGGAGGGCTGGATTACCGCTGAATACGGCATGTTACCTCGCTCCACCCATACCAGAATGGGACGTGAAGCCAGCCAAGGCAAACAGGGCGGACGCACTATGGAAATTCAGCGCTTAATCGGTCGTTCCTTACGTGCTGCTGTGGATATGAAAGCGCTAGGCGAAAATACCATTACCATTGATTGCGATGTGTTACAGGCCGACGGCGGTACTCGCACAGCCGCCATTACCGGTGGTTTTGTTGCTTTATCTCTGGCGATACAAAAAATGCTTAAAAGCAAGAAAATTAAAAGCAACCCCATACATGGACAAATTGCTTCGGTGTCGGTAGGTATCTACCAAGGTGTGCCGATATTGGACTTGGATTACCCTGAAGACAGCCAGGCAGAAACCGATATGAATGTGGTGATGAACGATGCCTTTGCCTTTATCGAACTGCAAGGCACTGCCGAAGGCCATGCGTTCAGGAAGGAAGAGCTAGATCAGATGCTAGAGCTGGCAAAATCGGGTATTCAACAGTTGATGGAAAAGCAGCAGCAAGCACTGGAAAATTGTTAGGCAAAATTTGGTACAGGAGGTTGTTTTTTCATTGAGGAATTTCTGAATAAGTTGATTTGCACATGGCTATTTGACAAGCTCTAGGCTACCAAGAATGTAATCAACAAAAACCGCTCGTCCCGAATCTTTCGACAAGGCTCTCATGAGCTTTCCGAAGCGGAACGGCTTTACGATTTCTTAAAGCCGTTCCGCATTTCGTTTCCCTTCAATTCTCGTGGTGCGGAATCCAATCAGGCACGATGACAAAGGGTCGCATCATGTCGTGATCTTCATGCTCCAGGATATGGCAGTGATAAATATATCTGCCGCAAAACGGCGAAAACTTCATCGCCACCCCGATCATTTCCCCTGGATTGATACGCACTGTATCTTTGGGGCCGGTTTGGTCGGGATCAACCAGTTGTTCTGTCGTAGCGGTGATGCCCTCTAAAAGATGAGCCTTACCATCCACCACCCAGTCAGGTACTTCGTTGTCAGGGTCAGGTTTTCCAATTGGGAAATCTGGCGAATCGCTAGGCGCATAGGGTCTTTTTGTTCCAGTAAGCGTGTATTGATACCGTTGATTTACGTACATATCGACCAGATGCACATGAACCGGATGCGTATCGGGGCTGACGTTGACGATATACCATTGTTCGGTGTCGCCCAAATGGATTTCCCAGTTCAGTTTGTCGTAGAATTCTTCCGCCGCTTTCCAATACTGTTTTGCAGGGATAATTGCTTTAGTCTTAGGATGCACATACGTGAAACTAACAATTTCAGCACCTGGAGGTGCGGGTGTTTTCGGCGTGTTTTCGACATATTCCCAAAACACCAGCATCGCAATATCATCAATTATTGCCGGATCGGCTGGTTTTTCAACCAAGGCCATCAAACGGATGGGTAGCTTGGTAGCATCATCAACGTTATCAATCAGGTTAGGTGATGGTTGACGCATTTGATCCGGCGGAATGATGCAGTTGGGCGTGTCTGCTTTCACATCAAAGCGCATAATTTGTGGATAGGGGCGACGGCCTGCATCTTTAATATTGCCATTGTTCAAGTTGTTTAATTCAGCAGGTGGATCGGCTACATAGCTGGGATCATTGCTGAACGGTGCTTCAGCCGTGTTCCATAAATACAACTGTTGGCCGGGGTGATTTGAGAAATCAACCAACAAGTCAGCGCGTTCGCCTGGCATCAAAACAAGGCCGGCGGGTGGGATAGCCAGCCTTTTCTCCAACAAGCCCTGATCGCAGCCAATTTGCCAAACAAACGTATTCTGGTTACTGCCCTGATCGTCAATCAGCATAAGTCTATAGGTGCGTGCATTTGAGCCGTTTAAGACCCGTAGCCTGTATAAGGTAGGTTCAACTCGTGCCTTGGGCCAGATTTTGCCGTTCACTAGGGTGTAAGGGCCAAAAAACTCTGCTGGGCCACCGTCTTTATTAGGATCTTTAATAACCTCAGTCTTGTGCAGAAGTGCACCTGTAAAGTTGCCTGCACCGTCAAGGTCAAGATTGCGGTCTTGAATAACCAAGGGCAATTCAAAATCCCCGCTCGGTAAGCCAAGGCTTTCTTCTTCGTCATCGCGAATCAACCAGACACCTGCCAAACCGGCAAAAACATTCAGGCGGGTCACATGATTGGCATGGTCATGATACCAAAGCATAGTGGCGGCTTGATCGCCATGGTATATGCAGTAGGCGGTTTGTTCGGCGATGGCAGTATCGTCAGCCCAGCCATCGGAATCGGCCTGCGTGCGTCCGCCGTGCAAATGTGTCACCAGAGCGGCCTTGAGGTTACGTAACGGTTCACGCATCCGGTCAAAGGTATTGTCGACTCCGGCATCAGGAAGGGCGTTTGCCTTGCCGGGTTCATTTTGCGGTATGGGTAAAGTTCCGTCCGTATATTGTAATTTCACCACCTCATAAGGCAGTTTGCCGTTGTTCGGGCTGAACTCCGTGATGTCATTTTCCCAGGCCACATGCACTTTCTGGGCGCGGTTTACTTCTATGGTTGGCCCCAGGTAGCTGATGCCCGTACCATGTTTTACCACTTTCCCATTCTTAAGCTGATAGCTCCAGACCCTTGTGGGCGGGAGGTCGCAATGAAGTTGTACATCCATGACTTGCGCTTCTATGGAAAGATGCTTGATAGAGCCGCTACCTTTAGGGTGTACGACATCGGGGATGGGTAAATTTTCGAGAAAAGGGGTTAAAGTGGGCATAATGTTACTCCTAATAATTATTGATAAATACAGGGGAACTCCAAAAGTTTACTGTGAATAGTCCTTCAAATAAGGGTATGGCTGATTTTTAACGGCATCAAAAGTTCGGTTCAAGTTGATCGCCAAAATAAAGCAGATAACTTTTAGAAATTTCCAAAAACTTAAATTAAGTAATGATTAACTGATGTTACGCAGCCCGGAATTTTTGCAATTCTGCATACGCCATCTGGCTCGCCTTGATGAACAACTTCGTCCGCAGTGCAAAATGGTTAGCCT
>NZ_JBEBKJ010000128.1:0-5806 GCF_040079455.1 Methyloglobulus sp.
AATCGCCGTACAACGCACCAGTTCGGAAACTTTGTTCACTGCTGTTGAAAAAGTCGAAGTATTAGCCCTGCCGGATGACTGTGTTTTTATCGCCGATCCTGATACCGATCCGGGTAACCGTTCTGCCTTAGGCAAGACGGCTTTGAAACATCAAGTTTCACCGCAACAGACAGCAATCGTGGTCGGTGCATTTGACCATGTCAACATCATCCATCACCCAAACCCTTTTGTGCTGCGAGTGATCGAAGTGATTCCGCCTGAACCGCCCAAGCTTTATCACATGGTTGAACAGGTACTCAGTTATGCCGATTTGCCGCCTATCGTCCTGGAATTGGAAACAATCGACCTGCGTGATCTTGCCGGAACGGTAACTCCAGAAGCTTATCTAGTGCCATGCCGTTCTGGAGGCCTAACTGATTTGGGTGCACCGGTTTATTTTCTGGACGAACGCCCTGCACAACGTCAGCAGTGGACTTTGCTCGGCTGTGAGCGTAGCCTGCAATTTCATCGCCATTACTACGGAGATGAACCGCCCCGTGTAGAAATGTGTCCGCGTAAACTGCTTAAGGCAGACGATAAAAAAACCATTTTGAAATGTTGTCTACTGGAATATGATTTTGAACAAGAAGGTAATACATTAACCGTGCCGTGGGGTACAGATTTGGCCATGATTGAAAAGGCTTTGCGTCAATTATTCGTTGGGAATTCATAATATGGCTGAATTGGCTTGGGAAAATATTATAAAAGGCCAACGCGATCCGCGGGAGCAAAAGCCGCGTAAATCTGGCTGTACAATGGTGATGGACGTCGGGAAGGGGCTGCACGAAACCCAAAGCATCCTGCAAGCCTGTGCCAACTATATCGATCACTGGAAATTCGGCTTTGGCACATCCGCTTTTATGGACAAGAGCTTGCTGCAAGAAAAACTTCAATTGTTAGCTGAACAAAATATACTGACATTTCCTGGTGGTACATTATTGGAAGTGGCATTGCTTACCCAACATTGCCGGGTGTATATGACCCATGCTAAAGCCTTAGGGTTTACTGCCGTTGAAATTTCTGACGGTACCCTGCCCATTCCAAGATTCAGGCGTAAACGGATCATTGAATGCGCCTTAAATGCTGGATTGACCCCGATTACTGAAGTTGGCAAAAAAGACCCTAAACGGCAACCTACCCCAGAGCAAATGGCCGAAGAAGTTTTAGAAGACCTGGAATGGGGCGCAGCATGGGTGATTATCGAAGGGCGAGAAAGTGGTCATAGCGTAGGCGTGTTCGATGACTCGGGTAATGTCGATGAATTTGAAGTCGATGTCATTGTTGGAATGATCGGCGATAAAGCCGATTCCTTGATCTGGGAAGCGCCGCTTAAGTCCCAACAGGCTTTTTTCATCGAAAAATTCGGTGCGAATGCCGGGCTCGGCAATATCCCGTTAGATCAAGTTCTTGCCGTCGAAGCGTTACGTAACGGCTTGCGTTTTGACACACTGAACCGCGTCACAAGCAAGTTATTACGGGAAGGTTCCTGGGATCCCAATAAAGTAGAAAGCAATGGTGCGAACAGTAACCCACCGACTCCGAATGGCACAGTAACATGACAGCTAACGATGTCCGCCGACCGGTTTCATTACAGGAACAAGTCCTGGGAATCGGCACAAGGCTAAAAAACCCACCATCGGACAGGATGGTCGAGTCTGCGTTTACCTCGGAATTAAGTCATCAGGCGCATTTATTTGAAGCGATTGGATTAGTTGATATTGCCCATACTTTGATTGCCATCGAATTGGGTACCATCCCGAAAGCCGAAGGTAATCTTTTGCTGGCACAATTATTGGCTTTACAAAGCAAGCCGGATTCGTTTGAACTGAGTCCGGCCAGAGGCGATATTTATACCAACCGTGAAGCGTGGCTGGCTGAGCGTACCGATGCTGTAGGCTGGTTAGGGGCTGGCCGTGCCCGTAGGGAAGCGACGACAACCGCGTTTATTCTGGTACTGCGGCAAACACTGGTAGAGTTCATCGAAACCATTGCAAGACTGGCGACGACCATAGTCAGTAAAGCTGAGCAGCATTTGTTATCCATCATGCCGGATTACACTTATCTGCAAGCTGCACAACCCACTACCTTCGGACATTATGTAATGGGCTTCGCATATCCGTTACTTCGGGATTTGGAGCGGCTAGAAGCTTTTTTTGCACGGCTTAATCTTAGTCCAATGGGTTGCGGTAGTACCAATGGCTCAAGGTTATTACAAGGTCGGCAACCATTAGCGGATTTATTAGGCTTTAACGGCGTAGTTCCTCATGCCCGTGATGCGATGTGGCAAGCGGATTTATTCATAGAAGCCGCTTCAATCCTGACAACGTGCAGCATCAATCTCAGCCGGTTGGCTGAAGATTTACAAGTTTACAGCACCCAGGAATTTGCCCTTGTGGAATTGGATGACCGCCACGCCCGCGCCAGTAAGATCATGCCGCAAAAGAAGAATCCGTTTGCGTTGACGCACATCCGTGGCGTTGCCAATAAAATGATCGGCATGATGGCCACGGTGACGGCATCGGCCAGGACACCATCGGGTCAACCGGACAATCGCTTATTGATTTATGGGGAATTGCCTGATGCGATGCAAACCGTCAATAATGCTGCGTCTTTGATGGCAGAAGTGCTGGAAGATATGATATTCAATGCCGATAGAGGCAAGGCTTTGGTGGCATCCGGTTGGGTAATGTCCACCGACTTGGCTGAGGCATTGGTAGTGGAATGCGGACTGGATTTTAGAAGTGCGCATCGGTTGGTCGCTTTTCTGGCTAGCCAATACCAGGGTAAAAGTATAATGGAACTCGACCATAAGGCTTTATTGCTGGCCTCAGAAAACGTTATTGGATACTCTATTACGCTGACTGAACAACAGCTTAAGTCTGCCCTAGATGTCACAATAGCTATCCAGGCACGAACGGAACCCGGCGGCACGGCAATTGGCAGCATGAATAATATGATTGCCGAATGCCGCCAAAAATTGGTGGACCATCATGCTTACAATCAGTCCAGGAAGCTTTATTTTGCCAGTAAACAACAATCGGTATTGGAACGCGCCATGAAAGAGATAGGCCAAAAATAAGCCATGTCCAGATCAGGTTTTGACTATATTATCGTCGGTGCCGGTTCAGCCGGTTGCGTACTTGCCAACCGGCTGAGCGAGGATTCAAATTGCCGTGTTTTATTGCTTGAGGCAGGTTGTGAAGACAACGACCCTGCCATTCAAACGCCCGGCTTATTTCCCCAATTGCAAGACGGCCCCTACGACTGGGGAGACCGTACCGTACCGCAAACCGGTATGAATTACCGTCGTATTTATATCCCGCAAGGGAAGACATTGGGTGGCTCAAGCTCCATCAATTATATGATTTATATACGCGGCAATCGGGCTGATTACGATCACTGGGCAAGCTTGGGTAACACAGGCTGGAGTTATGAAGACGTCCTGCCGTATTTCATCAAATCTGAAACCAACCAAGCCTTTAATGATCGATTTCATGGTCAGTCAGGGCCTTTGGTGGTCTCTAGTCACCCCCACACATCCCAGGTCACTCAGCGTTATCTAGCCGCCGCTAAGGAAGTGGGAATTGTTCATAACCCTGATTTTAATGGCGAACAGCAGGATGGTTGCGGTCTTTTGCAACGGACGATTGCTTTTGGCATCCGATGCAGTGCTGCTATTGCTTATTTGCACCCAGCGCGGGTTCGCCCCAACTTGACTGTTGTCTGCAATGCCCAGGCCACCCAGTTACTGTTTGATAATCATCACGTCATTGGTGTGCAGTACCTGCACCTGGGTAACTTAGAACACGCTTACGCCGATTGCGAAGTCCTTTTATCTGCTGGGGCTTTCCGGTCTCCGCAATTGCTGATGCTGTCAGGTTTGGGATCTGCTTTGGAGCTTGAAAAACTGGGAATTCACGTGCGAGTGGATTTGCCGGAAGTCGGCAAAAATCTGCAAGACCATATTCACGCCCGTGTGCGCTGCGAATTGACCCAACCTCTAACTTTTTCGCCATTGCCAAATGAGGACAAAATTGCTGCTGCAAACGATTACCAAGCCACCAAGACAGGTCCTTTGGCTTCAAATTTCCTGGAAACAGGGGCTTTTGTTAAAAGCGATCCCGATGTAGCGTATCCTGATTTGCAATTGTTTTTGTTCGGCAATTTAACACCCGAATACCCTGAGGCAGGTCAGGCTACTCGTCACGGTATAGCACTCACGGCTTATGTCAACAGGCCCGCTAGCCGTGGTGAAGTCACTTTGTCATCCGCCGACCCACTCGATCGCCCGCGTATCAATCCGGGTTATTTCAGCGATCCTGACGACCTTAGATGTTTGGTGGCAGGAGTACGTTGGAATCTTAAAATACTGTACGGAAAGGCATTTGACGATATCAGGGGTATTGAATTGTCCCCTGGAATCAATATCCGTGATGATGACGGTTTGGCAGATTTTGTCAGGCGTACGGCATCGACCACGTGGCATCCGACAACTACCTGCCGGATGGGCTGTGATGCAGCAGCGGTAGTCGATCCGGCATTGCGGGTTAATGCCGTTACCGGCTTACGGGTGGTCGATGCGTCTATAATGCCGACTATCGTCAGCGGCAACACCAACGCGCCGACAATTATGATCGCAGAAAAAGCGGCGGACTTGATCCGTGGATGTCTGTAACTAAACGGTAATTATCCTATGCTTGATTCAGTCCATATCAGCGATTCCACGATCTTTGGTTCATCCTGGGCTGATAATGAACTACGTCCCTTATTTACCGAGCAAAACAGGGTGAGAGGCTGGCTTAAAATCATGGCCGTCCTGGCAGATGTGCAAGCCGAATTTGCTTTGATACCTGAACAGGCTGCAATAGAAATTAAAGCGGCTTACCAAGGCATTGTTATCGATGATGCTTTCTTAAAAGAAGTGGGCGAAGGTTTTTTAAAAACTAACCATTCATTGATGGGGTTGATTAATGCCGTCAAAAGCCACTGTGGCGCCATTGGCGGGGAATGGCTTTGTTACGGGGCAACCGTCCAGGATATAACCGATACCCATACTATACGCACATTATTAAAGGTGTTGATACACTTTTTAGAACAGCTCACTGCAATACAAAAAATCCTGATCGATCTGGCTCGTCAGCACAGGCACACTGTCATGTGCGGACGCACCCACGGACAACCAGGGTTGCCAATTACATTCGGTTTTAAAGCCGCTACTTGGCTGGACGAACTGGAACGTCATCGCCAACGTTTAACCGAACTTAAACCACGCCTAAGCGTGGGACAGCTTAGCGGCGGTGTCGGAAGCCTGTCTTCCTTCGGGCCGCAAGCATTGGCGTTGCAAAAGGCTTTTATGCAGCGCTTAGGTTTGGAAACGCCCGCCATTTCCTGGACTAGCAGCCGAGATCGTTATGCCGAATGGTTGAATGTATTAGCGATGATTACGTCAACCGGCGATAGGATTGGACAGGAAATCGTCAACCTGCAAAGGCCAGAAATTGGCGAGTTGTGTGAGGGTTTCGTTAGCGGTGCCGTCGGCAGTATCACCATGCCGCAAAAACGTAACCCGGAAATCTCCGAACATCTGGGTACTTTATCAAGGGTAGTCAGGCATCATGCCGCACACATGGCTGAAAATCTGGTGCATAGCCATGAACGAGATGGACGGTCATGGAAGGGGGAGTGGCTGATTATCCCAGATGCAACCTTGGCTACCGGCAAATCACTGGCATTGCTCAAGTCGCTACTCAAAGACTTGCAGGTTAAT
>NZ_JBEBKJ010000129.1:0-5774 GCF_040079455.1 Methyloglobulus sp.
GTTAACATCCGTTCCAAGGCAGATTTGCCCTGAAAAGGCAGCGCCGAGTTAGGTCGCTTTATCCACCCATCGGCAGAATCGGCATTGGGCAACAATATCTGTAACGCCTTATAGATGCCGAAGATGTAAGAAAGCCGTTCCAGTTTATCGGGCGTTAGTTTTGCCGATTCCGGATTTTTCTTCCACTTAAAAAAAGTGCTGCGGGAATCCAGGCCTAGCAAGGTCATGGCTTGATCTGTGTTGAGCTGCCATGTGTCCATAATGTTAAAAAAAGTCCGTAAAGCACTCTTTGAAACTTTGGCGCTGTCGGACGGTAATTTGGAGTGTTCAACCGATAACATAGAAATCTCCAGGCAGTATTCGATAATTTGGTATATTTATATACTATAACTAATAAAAAGTCTATATATAGACTATAAAAATCCAATTTTTATCAACGTACTCAAAGGCAACAAGTTCTTCCTATCGGCAATACCCATGTTGTAGAAAGTTTATCCCGCCAGTTGAAAGCGACTGGGAGTTAGCAAGTTTGCAGGATTCTGTAACAGAGCCTAAAATCCAGGTATAAACTTAATTGGAGGCTACACATGGGTCGAATAATAATTTTTCTCCTCATCAGCTTTTTTGCTGTTTTTGCCCATGCCAAACCACTTACCCTTGAACAAGTCCCAGAACCCTTGAAACCTTGGGTGAACTGGGTGCTGCAAGACCAGCCTGAGCTTGGCTGCCCTTTCATTTATAACAGTTACGAACAAAAACGCTGTAGTTGGCCTAGCCAGTTAAACCTCGATTTTACCGCCACGAAAGGGGCATTTTCGATTAGCTGGGATGTCTTTAAGGAAAGCTGGGTGACGTTGCCTGGCGACCAAAAACACTGGCCGCAAAATGTTACTGCCAATAATAAGGCTGCGACTGTGTTGGAAAAAAATGGCATTCCATCTATAAAACTATCGGCTGGTAGTTATGGGATCAAAGGCGATTTCTTCTGGGATGCGATTCCCGAAAGCCTAAGCATTCCAGCAGATACTGGGCTGATTGGCTTAAGCATCAATGGTGCAGGGATACCCACGCCCAGCATAAGGGACGGACAGCTTTGGCTGACAGAAAACGACATAGGCCAAAAAAAGCCGGAGAATGTGCAAAACAGCCTGGATATTCAAGTATTCAGGAAGATCACCGATGACGTTCCCATACAGGTGACTACTCGTCTGGTGTTGGAAGTGTCGGGCGAGCAGCGCGAAGTTAAGTTGGCAAAGCCTGTGCTAAACGATTTTATCCCGCTAAGTTTACAAAGCCCTCTTCCTGCACGCATTGAAGCGGATGGGCAGTTGTTGGTGCAGGTACGTCCAGGTCGCTGGCAATTGGATATTGTAGCCAGAAGTGCCAAGGAAATTAATGCTGTCCCTTTAATCGTAAGTAACCCGGACTGGCCGAGTTCGGAAATCTGGATGTTTGATGCCCGTCCTGATTTACGTGTTGTTGAGGTGGAAAAACTGGTGCCGATTGATGCCAGCCAAACGAATTCACCCGAAGAATGGCGGCATTTGCCGACTTATAAGGTCAACCAGGGTGAAAGCATGACGTTAAAGGTCATCCGCAGGGGCGACCCAGAGCCTGAACCTAATCAACTGACCATTAACCGCAAATTATGGCTGGATTTTGACGGTGCGGGCTATACCATCAACGACACAATCAGCGGCAAAATGACTAAAGGCTGGCGGCTTGATGCCTTGCCCGAAACCAAACTGGGTAAAGTCTCCCTAGATGGCAATAGCCAGTTGATTACCTTAACAGGAACTGGCAAGCAAGGGGTGGAAGTCAGGAAAGGTGCAATTGCCCTGGATGCCGATAGCCGCAGCGTTGGGGATATAGGGTCGTTCAGCACAGTAGGTTGGGAGCAAAGCTTTAACCAAGTCAATGCCGAGTTAAATTTACCACCAGGCTGGCGTTTGCTCGCTGCCAGTGGTGTCGATAATGTGCCTGATAGCTGGATAGCTCGGTGGACATTGCTGGATTTGTTCCTGGTATTGATTGCTGCATTGGCAATCAGCCGCTTATTCGGTCGACTGTGGGGGATATTTGCATTGCTGACACTGGTGTTAACATGGCATGAACCGGAATCGCCCCAGTATGTCTGGCTAAATATCTTGGCTGCAACGGCGTTAATCAAAGTACTGCCCCAAGGCAGGTTCTTGACCGCCATCACATGGTATCGCAATGCGTTTTGGTTGGCATTAGTCCTGATTGTCGTCCCGTTTATGGTCTATCAGGTGCGGACGGGGCTTTATCCACAATTGGAATATGAATGGCAAAACTTTATGATGCCAGCAGCGCCAAGCCCTGCGCCGCCCGTTGTAATGACTCCAACATCGGCTATGGATGCTGCAGCTCCCGAAGTCTTGCAAGAGCAGGAAATGGCGAAATCCATTATGCCAGAACGGAAAAGGAATTACGCCAGCGGCTCCGTAAGTCAATCCTCTTCGTACTACAGTAAAGAAGCCGATTTTAGCCGCTATGACCCCGATGCCAAAGTGCAGACCGGCCCAGGTTTGCCGCAGTGGCAATGGCACAAGGTACAGCTGTCCTGGAATGGTTCGGTGGATGCTGGGCAGCAGTTGCGCTTATGGTATCTCTCGCCTACCGTGGTGATGCTACTAAATTTCATTCGGGTAGCGTTGGTTGCCGTGCTGGCTTTGCTGATGTTTGGCTGGTCTGGAAAACTTAAGTTCAAGCCCAAAACCGCAGCCCCTGCCTTATTGTGGTTGTTGATACTGCCCATGCTGGCAACGCCAACACAAAAAGCCTATGCGGATTTCCCGACGAAAGAAGTGTTGGACGAACTTAAAAACCGCTTGCTGGAAGCGCCTGACTGCTTACCCAGCTGCGCCCAAATCCCACAAATGAATGTGGCGATTAACGAGAATGCTGTCGAAATTACCCTGCAAATCCACGCCCAGCAAGCGGTCAACCTGCCGTTGCCTGCCACTTATGAACAATGGTTTCCGAACCAAGCCACCGTTGACGGCAAAACGGCACAAGGGCTTTATCGTAACGGTAATGGCTTATGGTTGTATTTGCCTGAAGGCGAATATCAAGTTGTCCTTACAGGTGCAGTTCCATTACTGGCGACGTTTACCTTACCCTTACCGTTAAAGCCGAATCGTGTAATGGTTGAAACCAGCGCACAAAGCGGATGGCAAGTTAGCGGGCTCCAGGATAACGGGCAGGTTGACGGTCAGTTGCAATTCAACAGGACTAGCAAAGCAACAGAAAGCGCCAACAAACTAAGTCTTGCTCCGGGCTTGTTGCCGCCGTTTGTCAAAATTGAACGCACTGTACAACTCGGCCTGGATTGGCGAGTGATTACCCAAATAACCAGAATGTCGCCACCTGATTCTGCGATTGTTTTGGAGATTCCTATTTTGGCGGGGGAATTGGTAACGACTCCTGGTATCCACGTTAAAAATGGCAAGGTCGAAGCCAACATGCCCGCGCAACAAGCCGATATGCAATGGGAATCGACTCTGGAAAAAGCCGAAAAGATTACGTTTACCGCTGCTCAAACCAATCAATGGATAGAGGTCTGGAGAGCTGATGTCAGCCCCGTGTGGCATATTGAAACCAGCGGAATTACCCTCATCCATATGAATAGCGAAGGGCAATGGCTACCAGAATGGCATCCCTGGCCGGGTGAAACCTTGAGCTTGCAAATAAGCCGTCCCAAAACCCTGGAAGGACAAACTTTAACGATAGACAGCAGCCAGTTAGCCATCAAGCCGGGCAAGCGTGCATTGGATGCTGACTTAAAAATGAGCATTAGGAGTTCCCAGGGGACGCAGCATACGCTGACCTTGCCGGAACAAGCAGTGCTGCAAACCGTGGCGATAAATGGGCAAACGCTACCGCTACGGCAAGAAGGCAGAAAGCTTACATTGCCAATAAATCCCGGCAAACAAGAGGTAACTTTACGCTGGCAAGAACAGTCAGAAATCTCCAGCATCACGAAAACACCCCAACTCGATTTAGGCCAAGCCAGTGTCAATACCCGGCTCAATGTCAGTTTAGGTCAAGACCGGTGGGTGTTGTTTGTTTGGGGTCCAAAGTTAGGGCCTGCGGTGCTGTTCTGGGGCGTGTTGGTTGTGATTGTTATCTTGGCGATAGGCTTGGGCAAGATACCGCTAACGCCATTGAAGAACTGGCACTGGTTTTTATTATTGCTTGGGCTAAGCCAAGTGCCGATGGAGTCGGCTTGTCTGGTGGTTGCCTGGTTGATGATCTTGGGATGGCGGGGGCTGAGACCTAACAATACCTTCAAATACTTCAACCTATTGCAAGTCATCATTGCTATGTTCACCGTATTTTCCCTGGCAATACTGGTGTTTGCGGTCGAACAAGGGCTATTAGGTGGTTCCCCTAACATGCAGATTACCGGAAACCAATCTTCCGCATTTGATTTAAACTGGTATCAAGACAGAAGCGTATCCACCTTACCGCAGGCAACTGCCATATCTGTTCCCCTCATGGCTTATCGATTGCTAATGTTGGCTTGGTCATTCTGGCTGGCAGCGTCATTGCTCAACTGGTTGAAGTGGGGTTGGAACTGTTTTTCAACCAACGGGTTATGGAATAAAAAAGTCGAAAAATCGCCAACCAAACCTACTAGCCCAGAGCAAAAATAAGTAAAAATTGTTGTAGCTTTATACTCTACACGTTGATTATAAGCTTGAAACTTGAAAAATAACCTCGATAGGCCGCCTATACAGACTTTTATAGATTTTATTGGCGTGACAATCTTAAGGTCTGCTTTGGTATGAGGCTGTGTAAAAACGTAAGTTCCAGTGCAGGAAACCTTGTAAAATATGCCTTAAGATTAATCTTACCCTGGGGGTTAAATGAAACGGTTTATTCAGGGCAATAACCGCAACCAAGGCACATTGTTTCCCGAGTATCTGGAAGACTATGTTTCCGAAAATAATCCAGTCCGCATTGTCGATGCCTTCGTCGAGCAACTTGATCTTGGCAAGCTGGGATTTAACGGGACTGTGCCCGCCATCACGGGCAGGCCGTCCTACCATCCGTCATTCCTCCTCAAGCTCTATATTTACGGTTACCTCAACCGAATCCAGTCCAGTCGCTGTTTAGAGAGGGAGACGCAACGCAACGTCGAGTTGATGTGGTTGCTCGACCGATTGACGCCGGATTTTAAAACTATTGCCAACTTCCGCAAAGACAATGGCAAGGCCATCTGTAAAGTGTGTAGCCAATTTGTAGTTCTTTGCCGTCAACTGAATTTATTGACAGAAGCCACCGTCGCAATTGATGGCAGCAAGTTTAAGGCGGTAAACAACATTGGCAGGAATTTCAGCGTGCATAAGCTAGCCCGTCAACGGGAACGGATTGAAGCCAGCATTAACCGGTATTTAGCCGACTTGGAAAAAGCGGATTTGCAAAGAGCCGATAATGCCCAAAGCAAAACGGAACGGCTGCAGGATAAAATCGCCCAATTAAAAGAGCGAATGGCGCAACTGGATCAGATTGAAGTCCAGTTGCAGGAATCGCCAGACAAGCAGCTTTCCTTGACCGATCCCGATGCCCGGTCGATGACGACGAGCGGCCGAGGCAAGGGAGTGGTCGGTTATAACGTCCAAGTTGCTGTCGACACTGAGCATCACTTAATTGTGTAATGGTCAATATAAACCGGACACTTTTTTAGACAGCCTTCTTATAAAAATCCCGCTCAAACTGCAACGGGGATTGATAGCCTAACTTTGAAT
>NZ_JBEBKJ010000130.1:0-5690 GCF_040079455.1 Methyloglobulus sp.
TTCAACACCACAATGTTTACAGATTGCCATAGCCGCGCCTCCTTTGGATTAAGGAAGTTACTATAGCCAAAATGTATCTTTATGTAAACACTCTCAAAAATTCTTGCCGATTGCTATTCAAACACAAAAATTGGGCAATGGCGCTTTTGCGATAAAGCTAACGTCAAACAATTAAGAAAATAATATTTGACAACCATTTATTTCTGCGTAGAATCGCGCCCTTAATTTTAACCAACCACAAAATAGGAGGCTGTATGTTCGATAGTGCAATTAAATTCAGCCTTGCATTCGTTAGTCCCCGGTAGACCTTCTCTTCCGATCTGACTACGGATCGGGCTTCCACACACAAAACCAATTTTTTTAAATTCGACCGATGGGGTCAAGGCTTTGCTTTGCCTGAAATGTCGGTCTGTGGGAGTTTTCTAATGAAAAACCAAACCAGTTGGGCTGCAAGTGCCGCTTCCCTCTGCGTCGAATTCGGCGAAGAAGACGGCATTGACCCACGTTATTTAGTGAAAGAATCGCGCTCGAAAACGTCACATAAGACCTTGCAACTGTGCAAAGAAGCCAGTCGCATTGTTACTTTGGTGTTAGCGGGTGAAACCCAACATCCGCTGTTGCGTGACTTACTCGTTATATCGGTTGTGCCAGAACAGGAAGGTCAATCACTTTATGTGACGGTTGCCCATAATGGGGATGATCTTCAAGTTTCAGGCGATGAAATACTGGCAGCCTTAAAGCAGGTGCAAGGTTTGTTGCGGTGCGCTTTGGCACAAGCATTAAACCGAAAACATACGCCACTGTTACGATTTCAATATGCTGGTGTTGTAGCAAAAGGAGGTGTCTGATGCCAATCAAGACCATTATTACCAAAGGCAAAGTACCAGTTAAAATTTATACCGATGACGTTGAGGCCGAAGCGTACCAGCAGTTGCTGAATATGGCGCAGATGCCGTTTATTCATAGCCATATCGCCGTGATGCCGGATGTGCATTGCGGTAAAGGGGCGACGGTGGGCTCAGTGATACCAACCGTCGGCGCGATTATTCCGGCGGCGGTCGGCGTGGATATCGGCTGTGGCATGAATGCCTTGCGCCTATCGATTAAGGCGCATGATTTGCCCGATAACTTACGCGGGTTACGGTTGTTGATCGAAGCGGCGATTCCAGTGGGATTCAACCAACACAAGCATGATCCGGTCAAACAATCGACGGTGACGGGTTTATCGGTAGGTTTGCATAAGATTTTGGGCAAGCATCCCAAGATCAACACGATGCAGAAGAAGCCTTACCAAACCTGGGTACGGCAACTCGGTACCTTGGGTGGGGGCAATCACTTCATCGAGCTGTGCCTGGATGAGAACGACGATGTGTGGGTGATGCTGCATTCTGGTAGCCGTGGGATTGGAAACGTCATCGGCGAATATTTCATCAATCTGGCCAAGAAAGATATGGGGCAACATATCGTCAATCTGCCGGATAAGGACTTGGCGTATTTCAAGGATGGTGCGAGGCATTACGATGATTATCTGGAAGCAGTCGCTTGGGCACAGGATTATGCCATGGTAAACCGCCGAGAGATGATGAACTTGATCTGTGACGCTCTGAAAAAGAAGTTACCCAAATTCGGCATCACCAAAGAAGCGATCCATTGCCATCACAACTATGTGGCTAGGGAACAGCATTTTGATGCTTCAGTTTGGGTTACCCGCAAAGGTGCAATCAGCGCACAAGAAGGTGAACTGGGCATCATCCCTGGCAGCATGGGGGCAAAGTCTTACATTGTGCGTGGCTTGGGCAATCCAATGTCGTTTTGTTCCAGCTCTCACGGAGCAGGACGGGTGATGAGTCGGGGTAAAGCCAAAAGGCATTTTACGATTGATGATATGGAAAGCCAGACTCATGGCGTTGAATGCCGCAAAGACAGTGGGGTGATCGACGAAATACCCGGTGCTTATAAGGATATCGACATTGTAATGGAACACCAGTCTGATCTAGTGGAAGTGGTACACACCTTAAAGCAGGTGTTATGTATTAAAGGATGATGTTATGGACATTAAAATTGCACAAGAAGTATTGGCTTGCCTGCCAGTCGGCAAAACTCCGTTTTACTATTGCAAGGATCGGTACGCGGCGTTCTTGCTGTCGCAAGTCATCGGCAGGCAGTGCGCGATCGCCGACTTGAAGAAGTCGGCCTATTCGGCTTTGTTGCACAAACCCTTGCTTAAAGAAATCCTGGCGCAATCGGGCGATGGCCAGTTGCGCCAGGAGCATCTGACCTTGGCTTGGGGCAAGCGTATAGAACCGTTCTTGTTGACCCTCGACATCTGGGGTGATAAGGACAGGAGTTGGGGTCAGGTTTCCCGCAACGGCTATAGCCTGGTGCTGCAACTTAATTTCAGCAACAAGCATGATGCCGTCTTCAAACGGCTGGCGGAACCTAGCCAATTTCACCAGTTTAACTGCTCGATGCATCCGGTGTTGAAACGGCAACATCGGGATTTCTTCCGGGAAACCCTGGCCTGGGCGAGGATCGATTTCGACTTCAACACCAACGAAGCGCTTATCGAAGAACTGCAATCCGATTGGTTAAGACGGGCAAAACGCCTATTGGGTGAAATCCAAAGCGGCAAAACCCGATTTTACAACTTGGGGGCAAATGCCAAACCGGATAAGTTGCGGCGTTATCTGGAAGCCGTCTTGGCTGATTACGGCGACATCTGGGACGAAGCGTTGCTGACGGCTGCCTTGCAGTTTATCCGACAGGAGTTGGGGATTGCCAAGATTTACCTGCACACGCCGGAAACAGGCGGTGCGATAAAGCACATCAAATACACCCAACCGCCAAGATCGCTGTACAGCAGCCTGCCCCGAAAATTCTGTTTTCGCCAAACAGATAAAGCGCCGGAATTCCTGCAACAACAAAGGACATTCCGGAAATTGGAAAAGCGACTGGGTGGCACCCAGTGGCATGTCATCAACTTAGGAGGAAATTATGCCGACATTACCAAGACGGCGACCGAGAAACCCGATCGCCCTGTCACCCTTGTTGCGTAAGGGTGGTGTTCACGAGCGTTCCAAATCTGGTATCCGTGCCGAAGCCAAGCAAAAATTGCAAGATGAGCTTGAGTTTTGGCAGGAAGAACTAAATGAAGAATGTTTATCAACAACAATTCGTTCCCGGAGTGATTCCGGGAACATTGATATTTATATCGCTAACTAGCGATAGCCACCCCTTGCTCATCGCCTCATACCCCGGCTTTGTTGTTGGGTAGAATTCCTTAAAGCCCGATCGCCGAACAAGTGCATTTCCGCGCTGAGTTGTACCCGCCGCCGCTCCAGGTGGTCTTGGTCGAAGCTGATGTTCAATCCAGCTTTCACAGATGCTCGCACAACGTTTTCCTGGAACAGTTCGTTGCCTTGTACCGATAATTGATAACCGTGCCGTTGCTTGGCATGGATGAGTGCAGTCGTCAGCACGTCTTGGTTGGCATCGGCTGCCACATGGAAGCGGTTGCCGTCGTCTTTGATGACGGCCTTGTCGTGTAGATAAAATACCATGCCTTTTTTGGTGACCTTGGCTTTAGGCAACTGGGGGTCGTACTGGGTTGGGCTTGGCTTTTTGTCGATGTTGTATTTTGACTTAACTATATAACTACCGCGCTGGTCATTAGTGACATGCCGTTGCCGTAAGAGTTGTAAGGCATCCCTGTTACCGCGTATGGCTTGTAGTTGTAGCCAATTGAGCCAGCTTTGCCGCGAATGTTGCCGGTACAGCCGTTGCCGGGTGCGTTGATAGGTCGTGTTGATATCTTTTAGGTTTTCTTGCAACGATTTGCTCACTAAGCCCAACAAGAGTTTTTTGCTGAGTCCAGGTTGGGTCAGCGCTTTTATCCAACGGCGCTTATTAGCGGCGTTGGCTTTGGCCCGTTGAATTTGGTCTTTATGCTGATCCTTGGCTTTGTGTAAAGAAATAGTCCGAGATTCTGTCCGTTCCCCCATTTCTCGTTGGTAAGTCGCATAAAGTTCAGCGCTGGCAATTTGGGTTGGCTTGATCTGTTTGCTGATTTGCCCTTGATGTGTCGGTTTGACTGAATTATTTGTTATAGGCGACCTTTCGTAGCTTTTTTTAACCTTGGTGGTAGCCAGAGTTTGTTCATTAATAGGTTGGAAACTGCCTAAGCATTGTTCTAGCTTGCCTTTGGACAGCTCACGATCCACGGAACTGGCTTTAACGCCTATTAGACTGTCTAAGGTGCTGATGGCAAGGCCGTTACCCCGTGGCTTTATACTGAGGCCGTTTTCATGCAACGCGATATGTAATGCCTCCCAGCTATTGGCTTGCTTGATCTGAGCCAAGGAATTATGTTGAATCCAGGTTATCAGGCTTTCTATACCGGCATGGGCTTCCATGTCCCTTGCCCTGCCAGCGGTATGGTTTCTCTGGGTGCTGTGGTTGTCGACTTCCAAGCCGTATTGCTGTTCGAGCTTGGCACACAGTTTTGCCAGGGTTTTATAGTCCTGGAAAGGGTTATGGATGGTGTGCTTGCTTGGGTGGACTTTGTTGATGGCGATATGGATATGCAGGTTCTCAGTATCGCAATGGACGGCACTAACCCGTTGGTGGTCTTTAAAGCCAAGGCCAATGCATATTTCTTGTTCTATCGCTTGTAGAGTTTCTGCTCTGGGTTCTTCCCCTGCCCTGAAGGAAACGATCAAGTGGTAGGTCTTGTCGGAAACCGCACGTTGGTTCTTAAGCTGGGTATTGAGGACTTCAAACACAGCATCCTCGACTTCGTCACCATAGCAGTTGGTGATGTTGACTGCCCCCAAGCGAAACGGCGTGTCTTGGTCATCAGTAATATAGGTGACCAATTTGGCAAAATGGCTTTTTACTGCTGCTTTCATCGGAATGGCTTTGGCGATCATGGCCTGACCGCCCGTTGGATGATTGCTTTTAGGTTTGCCTGGTTGTCTTCTACTTCTTGGATAACGTTTGTTACGGTTTCCCTGAACCCAGGCCTTCTTTCCAAGGGGAAGTTTTCTGCCTGGATTAAGCACAGCCTTAATAGGCCGAGTATGCGGCCTAACTCGACTTTGGCTTTGATCAACTCATCGGTTTGGCTGAAATCTACGATACGGGTGTTACCCAGGCCTAACGCAATTGCCCGTAGGTAATGGGAAACCGATAAGCCGCATTGTTTAGCCTTTTCAATAATCGCCTGACGTTCATCCGGCGTGCAAAAGACTTTGATGGGCAAGGTCCGTTTGCGGTTGTTGATGGCTTCAGTCTGATTGGTTGCAGTTTTCATGCGTCCACCTCGCTGTGTTCTAGGTAAACCCCGAGGGCAGGAGGTTCGTTGAGCGCCATTGGCGCGAATAAGAAATGTGAAGTGGGTCTGCCGCGTAGCGGTGGGCCTACTTCACCTATCCTGCCCGCTTTTTCTGTGTAACTTTAGGTATATTATTACTTAAAAAATAGTTATTTGTCAATGTATATGTGTATTTGTAATTATTATACAGTATGTTACAGTTATCTATAGTTATCTATGTTGTTTTCATAGTTATCTACGATATTCTACGGTTATCTATGAAAAGCTACGCTTATTGATAGCTGTCTATAGTGGAGGTAAATATGGCCGATAGCAATTCTTTAGAAAATGCCATGGCAGTTCTCGCCAAAGAATCGAA
>NZ_JBEBKJ010000131.1:0-5627 GCF_040079455.1 Methyloglobulus sp.
TCCGGTGCTGATGGCTGTCGCAACTAGCGGGCAGGGTGTTATCAATGTGCATTTCGGACATGCTAAAGAATTCCTGATCTATGAAGCCTCGCCAGACGGTGTGCGTTTTATCAGCCATCGTAAAGCTGACCAATATTGTGGCGGTGACACTTCATGTGGTGATGGTGAAAGTGTATTGCAAGTGACTGTCCGTGCATTGGCGGGCTGTGAAGCGGTGTTATGTTCTAAAGTCGGTTACGAGCCTTGGGAAATGCTGGAAGCAGCAGGTATCGCACCGAATGGCGAACATGCCATGGAACCTATTGAAGAAGCAGTCATGGCGGTTTACAAGGAAATGGCAGCTGCGGGTAAGTTGGATACAACGCCTGAAGCAGCCAGGGCAAGTGCCTGAAAGTGAAGTCCTGTAAGTTCAAGATCATAAGAGGCTACATAACTCGTCATCCCGGCATGGATTGCCGGAATCCAGAAGCCATGGATGGCAAGGCTACACGAGCCGAAGGAAGTTGTGCTGCTCACCCCATCGTTTTTTGTCGCACAAGATCATTTTATGAGAAGTTCTTTATAGCCTATCTCACATCCTTGTGCTCTGGATTCCGGCAATCCATGCCGGAATGACGTTGATTCGAATTGTGTCGATAAACATCGATTTAGGAGTTTGTCATGGCAGTAAAAATTATTGAGTCTTGCGTTAATTGTTTTGCTTGCGAACCGGTTTGTCCCAGTAATGCAATTTACGAAGCCAAGCCGCATTTTTTGGTTGATCCTAAAAAATGCACTGAATGCGAGGGGGACTTCCCTGATTTTCAATGCGCCAGTATTTGCCCGATAGAAGGTGCGATATTAAACTCGCTGGGCGAGGCAATAAATCCGCCCGGATCGTTAACTGGTATTCCGCCAGAAAAAATGGCAGAAGCCATAGCTGAGTTACAGTCGCATTAACAGGCCAACGGCAATGGCAACGGTCTATTTCTACGAAAAGCCAGGATGTATTAACAACACCCGACAAAAGAAACTGTTAGCAGCAGCAGGACATCAGGTTGAAGCAAAAAATTTATTAACTGAATCCTGGCAACCTGAGAGCTTACGTCTTTTTTTCGGCGCATTGGCGGTACGGGATTGGTTTAATGTCAGCGCACCCGCAATCAAACAAGGTGAAGTTGAACCCGATAAGCTGACTGAGCATCAAGCCATAGCGCTGATGCTGGCAAATCCCTTGCTAATCCATCGGCCATTAATGCAAGTGGACAATAGCTTGATGGTTGGGTTTGACCAAGAAGCGGTGGATAATTGGATAGGCTTAAAAGAAAAGACGGACACTACTGACTTGGAGATCTGTCCTAGATCGCTTGTACAAGCTCGTTGCGGTCATGAGTAAACCACCTGTCTTAGCGATAGACGGAGTTCCCCAAGCGGTGAGTTTATCTGATCGCGTTCATTGGATAGGTGCGCTCGATCCGACACTACGTAATTTTGACATCATATTAAAGACCGCCAATGGTACAAGCTACAACGCCTATGTGGTGAGAGGCAGCGAAGGTGTTGCGATTGTTGACACCGTCAAAGAAAATTTTGCTGATGTCTTTTTTGCCCGTTTGGAGACTGTAGCAAATTACGACGAAATTAAAGTTATCGTCCTGAACCACCTTGAACCCGACCATACTGGCGCGTTGCCGGAGCTGATGCGTCGGGCACCACAAGCGCAGCTTTACATATCGCAGAAAGCGCAATCGATGCTCAAAGCGCTGTTAAAACAGGATGACTTTAAGTTTACCCCAGTAATGACGGGTGACAAAGTATCGTTGGGTGACCGCACTCTCGCCTTTCTGCACACGCCTTATTTGCATTGGCCGGACACCCAATGCACCTATTTGGAGGAAGAAAAAACCTTATTTTCTGGTGATGTATTTGGTTGCCATTATTGCGATACGCGGCTGTTCAACGATGAAGTCGGTGATTTCCGCTTCTCGTTTGAATATTACTATGCCCACATCATGCGGCCATTTAAGGATTATGTGAACCGTGCGCTTGATTTAATAGAACCGTTATTGCCGCTCAATAAAATTGTCCCGGCGCATGGCCCGTTATTGCGTGATCAACCCCAACGCTATGTTAAGCGTTATCGGGAATTATCTCTGTCACCGTTACACAGTGAAATTAGTGCCGGCGAAAAAACTTTGTTGATCTTTTACATCAGCTCATACGGCAGTACCCGACGCATGGCAGAAGCTATTTATGAAGGCGCAATGGGCGTTGAGCATGTCCGGGTGTCTTTATATGACTTGGAAGGCAGCGAAATCGCACCGTTCGTGGACTTAATAGAAGGTGCAGATGGCATCCTGTTTGGTACGCCGACTATCAACGGCGACGCAGTTAAGCCGGTGTGGGATTTATTGTCCTCACTGGTCGTTATCAACCTCAAATCTAAGTTGGGCGGCGTGTTCGGTTCTTATGGCTGGACTGGAGAAGCCGTGAAAATGGTTGAAGACCGTTTACGCGGTCTCAAATTACGTGTTCCCATTCCGGGATTACGTCTTAAGTTAATTCCGACCGATGAAGAAATCATCATTTGCCGAGAATTCGGGCATGAATTGGCACAAGAGCTGATGGGTTTAAGGGAATCCAAAGTGATTGATATGGCCGATCTTGCTTAATAATTTTTTTTAACATTAGGAGAATAGCAATGCCAAAAGCATCGATTACCTTTGAAGATATAAATGTTACCGTCAATGCACCTGCGGGAACCCGATTGATCGAAATTTCCGAAAAAGTGGGATCAGGGATTGTTTACGGTTGCCGTGAAGGCGAATGCGGTACCTGTATTACTAAGGTCACTTCAGGTTGGAATAACCTGACTGAACCGTCCGTTTTGGAAGATAAAGTCCTGCGTGAAAACATGGCAGGCAAACATAATCGGCTGGCTTGTCAAGCGCAGGTGTTGGGCGGAGAAATTAGCATCAGGCCTGTTTAAGCGCAGATTTTAAATTACCTATAACTCATTTTATAAGGAGTCAATCATGGCTTTAGTCACTTTTTCAAATCCCGAATACC
Organism: Methyloglobulus sp.; assembly: GCF_040079455.1. Lineage (GTDB taxonomy): Bacteria > Pseudomonadota > Gammaproteobacteria > Methylococcales > Methylomonadaceae > Methyloglobulus. The sequence goes on from NZ_JBEBKJ010000131.1 coordinate 3,049, forward strand.
GGGATAAAACCGTTTATGCCGTCGCAGGCAGCCATACAGAATCGTTACTCAAACTGGCACGGGAAAATAAAATCCCCATCAATTATGAATGCCAGGACGGGGAATGTGGCACTTGCCTGGTTAAGGTCAGTAGTGTTGACCAAAAGCACCAGCGCATGGGTGGGCCATTAACTGAAAAAGAAAAAGAAGTGCTGCGCGTTAGCGGCAAAATCAGTAAAGAAGAGATGGAAAAAATGATTGTGGATGACCTGCCTTCACCTTGGCGTTTGGCATGCCAGATGATTGTTAGGGATGAAGATATTCTGGTCGAATACTAATGATGTCCGCTGCTCCGCAACTTCAGGATAACCGGGAACAGGTCTACAACGGGATCAAACCGAAGCCATCAACGAATCCTAACCGCAACTGGCTGGCTTACATGATAGCCAGTTGGTCTGTTGGGCAGGGTGTGTTGCCTGATTATCTTGGGTTGGAAGCTGAGCAGTTTTATGCGTTAAATAGCTATTTCTTTCCAGAATGTAAATTGCCGAAACAAGCGCTATCAGGCAGCAAGTTGGATTTTAGCCGTATGCTGGAAAAAGCCGATCTGGTCAATCTATTAAAGCATTACGCCAGGCCTGAAGCTGTTGAAATAGACTGGATGATTGCTATTATTGTTGCCGGATGTTTGGGGGGCGATCATCTGTGGCAGGATTTAGGTCTGTGGTCGCGCTCACAATTGAGCGCGATGCTGCACTACAACTTTCCCGAATTGGCCGCAAAAAACGACAAGGACATGAAGTGGAAAAAGTTTTTGTACAAACAGCTTTGCGAAGCGGAAGGCTTATATCTGTGCCGTGCGCCTTCATGTGAGGTTTGTGTCGATTATCCTAAATGTTTTGGTCCTGAAGAGTAGATTTAACTATTCAATATTTTTCGCAAGAAAATGATGATTTTACTGTCATTTCGACCATAGGGACGACTGCATGGAAGCAGGAGGTAGGGTAACGCAGGAGCAGTTACCGAGAAATCTTTTAGGCACTGAAAGATGGGCAAGTTTTAAGATTCCTCGCTTTACTCGGAATGACAAACTATGCTGAATAGTTGCGGATAGTTTTAGTTACCATGTTTGCGCGGGTTCGTTAGGATGAAATGTGCGTATAATCCCGGCAAAACAAAAAGGGTTGTTATGAATTTTCATTAGCGACACATTGTTAATCATGGTAACTATACGAACCGCAAACCCATCTGACATTGCCTAACTTGTCGCATTATTACAAGAGTTATTCGCTATTGAAAAAGACTTTGTTTTCGATCCTGTAAAACAAACGAATGGCTTGGAACGCCTGCTAAAAAGCGATAAAGATTGTATCCTGGTGGCGGAGTCAGCCAATGATAACAAAGTAGTGGGGATGTGCACAATCCAAACCTTAATCTCAACAGCGGAAGGTGGGCAAGTAGGTTTGCTTGAAGATTTGATTGTTGCGGCTGGTTTTCGTCATCAAGGTATTGGTTCAAAATTGCTTGCCGAAGCTGTTTATTGGGCTGAGTGTCAAGGGCTTAAACGCTTGCAACTATTGGCTGATAAAAACAACTTGCCTGCTTTGGGTTTTTATAAGAATCAGGTCTGGCTTTCGACCGAGCTGGTTTGTTTGAGAAAGCCTTAGCAAAAACTCAATGTGTTGTAGTCGTTAAGAGCTGACAGCGTTTTTAAAACCGATAACTGTCAGCTCAGGTTTGAGCCAGTACAAGTCATATGTACTAAACCTCTGATAATAGCAGCTGGAATTCATCTGTCTGAATTGATGTGCTTCTAAACGAGCTTCATGTCCAAGATGCGACAATTTGTCGCATTCCCAAAGCCCGGGTAAACCGCTAAACTATGCCACAACTTTTGTGGCGTCCATCACCACACAGGTTGCATTATTACTCATTAATATGCGGTATTTACCACTGGGAAAACCATAACATTAAGCGCATTTCTTGAGTAACTTACCGGGTTGCACTCATTTGGAATAACTACTTTAATTAATTTAAGAGGTGATTATGTTGTCTATCAAATCAAAAATAAATTCGTTGCTGTTAAGTCTTTGTGTAATAACGGCGTTATTGACACCTACCCTAACCCACGCTGAAGACAGTTATGAAAGTGGCAGAGTCGCCGCTACTCGTGCTGCTGAACAAAAGGCTGCGCTAGCGAAAAAAGCAGAGGAAAGGAAGAAAAAAGCTGAGGAAAAACAGCAGGCCGCTGAAGCTCAAAAGGCGGCTGAGACCCCAAAACAAAAAGTGCCTGTAAACTAATCGGCATGCAGATTGTGGTCAAAGTGAAACCCGGTGCTTTGATTGATTTATACTAAAACTATCGGTGGATGCAATAACGCTGTAACAGATCAATTGTGAGGTGGTACGGCTTTAGCGAATCACCTCAACAAGACAATCGCCCCAGGCAATTGAGCGTTGCAACTTTAAATCAGCGTATCAAATAGTCATTAAAAGAAATATTGGTAGTGGCTAAATTTTAAATGATAAGTTACATTATAAATTTGCCATAAGCCCATGATAAAGATGACAGTGAAGCACAAATGCCGTTCTTGCCAAAG
>NZ_JBEBKJ010000132.1:0-5466 GCF_040079455.1 Methyloglobulus sp.
TCCTTCTGTGTTTCATCAGGAGGAGACATCTTTTATTCAAGATAATAATGCCAACAAAATTAATAACTTTATCGCTTGAATGATAGATGCAATGTAAACGCGGGACTGTACCTTGCTCGAAGAATCTCCTGCTTTTTGCCACTAAAATAGTGTAATGAGATCTTCTATCGATTAACTGACAAGATCTCAAACAATCTCAGGAAACTAGCTGTAAGCCATTATGAATAGCTTTTATATCTTCTTTACAGATATAAAAATCTAATAATATCGCTTAAATAATTATTCTTTCTAATTTAAGATTTAGCCACTTTAAAAAGGTCATTCGCCGGTTTCATCGAAGATAATCGATTAAATAATCGCTTGGTTATTACCGACTAGATCAACGAAAGTTTTCAATTAATAAGCATTATGAATAAATACAAAAGTACCAAACAAGGAAATGACATGAAGCCTCTCAAAAAACTAATACCTGCGGCGAACGCTTTGGGTTTATTGCTGGCCTGGCCAGGTCTGGCAACTGCCGAAGATTATTACCGGAAAACCCGCGCTTACCGCTTAGAACCCGAATCTGATCCGCAGCGTTACGTGCGTAAATTAAGCCAGACGCAGTTTAAGCAATTCCGTGATATTGACTGGCTGGATGTGGGGCTGGATTTTCGTACCCGCTACGAGTATCGGGAAAATGATTACCGGCCAACGCCAACAGGTAACAATAGCAGCAATGATTTCCGCGCAGATCCCGATAATCTTTGGTTATTGCGGACGCGCGCTTATCTCGGCGTTCACGATATTCTTGACCCGTTGCGCTTTGCCATCGAATTTGAAGATGCCCGCAGTTACAACGGGCTATATGAGCGTAATGAATCCGATGTCAACGAATTTGAGTTGATTCAAGGTTATGCCGAGTTATATTTTAAGGATTTGCTGGGTCACAACCGGCCGTTAAGTATCCGTGCGGGGCGGCAACACCTTGAATTACTTGATAGACGGCTTATTGGTAACAACCAGTTCCGAAATACCACTAATAATTTTGAAGGTTTTAGGGTTCGCTTTGGCAAACAGCAAAACGATTGGAATTTGGATACCTTTGCCTTTCAGCCCGTCGAACGGCTGAAATATGATTTTGACCAGGCCGATGAACATACCTGGATTTATGGTGGTGTACTTAGTTTAAGGCAATGGTCTGACTTTATAACTATCCAGCCTTATTTTATTGGGCGCAAAGTTAATGGCGACCCCTTCAACAAAGCCAATAGTACCCCTGTTACTGATCAGGATATTTATGCGCCGGGCTTAAGGGTTTATGGGCTTATTGGCGAAAGTGGTTTTGATTTTGACGCTGACATCAACAAGCAGTTTGGTCGGCGCGGGGCAGTCCGTAATGGCAAGCAAGTTATGGAACAGCACGACGCACTGGCTTATGGCATTGAATTGGGTTACAGCGCTGATCATGACTGGAAACCAAGATTCAGTATATTTTATGGTTTTGGTACCGGTGATAAAAGTTCTAAAGATGCCATCAATAACCGATTTGATGCGTTTTACGGCTTTAACCAGCCGTGGTCACGCAATGATTATTTCTCTTGGGACAATATTCATGCACCCAAAGGCAGAGTTGAATTTACCCCTTATAAAGACGTGAAAATCGACACCGCCTATAGTGCTTATTGGTTGGAGAGTGAAACTGATGGCTTTAGGCGGGCGAACTTACGTGATCGCGACGGTGAAAGCGGCAGCTTTATTGGGCATGAGTTTGATATTCGCTTACAACATAAGTTAAACCCTTATGTTGATTGGAGTTTGAGTTACGCACGCTTTGAACCGGGTGGCTTTACCCGTTCTTTCAATAACGCCGTAAACGGGCCATTTACTGATCGCGCGAGTAACTTCTTTTATTTCGAGGTGTCGCTGAACGCCTTTGGCGACGGTAAACCTAAGTTATAAGTCGCTGTTTTTAGATAATTATTATTTTCGGGTTATAAAAAGCAGAGTGCATTTTAGGCCAGACAGAAGTTTATCGACCCATTTGCAAAGCACTAACGAAATAAGCAATAAGGCTTATTAAGGCGATGTTTAAAAACCCAACTGATTTATCGGCTTACGACCAATAAGCCGGTGTTGCTGTAATTAAACTTTAGATCATAGGGTTATTGCTGCAGAAGGGGTTATTAGGCTTTTATATATCTAAATAGTAGATAAATAAATATAAACATATCATTAAAAGTTATTAAAAAGAGCGTTTAAGATAGAGCTATATCTTAAAAATGCATCGTAAGCCCGTTCTTTAGAGCAAATTTAAAATACTTTTCATATTTAACTGAACCAATGTGGAGTGACCATGATTACCATTAAACCCAATAAGCCATTCATTTTATTGCTTGCCGCCTTTTTGTTGAGCGGAAATGCCCTAGCGGAACGGACGATATTGAACGTTTCTTACGATCCTACCCGGGAGTTTTATCAAGATTTTAATAAGGAATTCATCAAATACTGGAAAGCCGAAAAAAATGAAGATGTCGATGTTCAACAATCTCATGGTGGCGGTGGTAAGCAAACACGCGCTGTTATTGATGGCTTGGAAGCTGATGTTGTAACTCTGGCACTGTCTTACGATATTGACCAAATTGCGGAAAAAGCGGGGTTATTGCCTAAAGACTGGCAAAACCATTTACCCAATAACAGCTTGCCGTATACCTCGACCATCGTATTTTTAGTGCGTAAAGGTAATCCTAAGGGTATTAAAGATTGGAGCGATTTAATTAAAGAAGGTGTTTCAGTCATTACGCCAAACCCCAAAACGTCCGGTGGTGCCCGCTATAACTATTTGGCTGCGTGGGCTTATGCGGAAAAAACGTTAGGCAGTAAAGAAGCCGCTAAAGATTTTGTGAAGAAATTGTATAAAAATGTGCCGGTACTGGATTCTGGTGCGCGAGGATCAACAACGACTTTCATCCAGCGTGGGCAAGGCGATGTGTTGATAGCTTGGGAAAATGAAGCGTTCCTGGCAATTAACGATAATGAAAACGGCAAAGACCAGTTTGAGATCGTCGTGCCGCCATCCAGCATCTTGGCAGAAACGCCAGTGGCTGTGGTTGATAAGGTCGTTAAAAAGAACGGTACGCAGGATTTGGCAGAGGCTTATTTGCAATACCTGTATTCGCCAGTCGGACAAAAAATCGCGGCGAAGCACTATTACCGTCCATCGCAACCTGAGCAAGCTGATCCAGCCGATTTAAAACGCTTTCCGAAACTGGAACTGTTTACTGTCGCTGGCAAATTTGGCGGCTGGGCAAAAGCACAAAAAGATCATTTCGATGATGGAGGCACGTTCGACCAGATTTATGCGCCTTAAACAATACTACTATTAAGTTAAGAGCTAGCACGTCATTCTGGCAGGGATTGCCGGAATCCAGAAACCAAGGATGGTCAGTTTTGATTACATCCCTGTAATCTGGATGTCGGCAATCCCTGCCGACATGACGGCTTAACTTAAAGGCAACGACCTTGACCAAGGTTGGGCTGGCGTTAGCCAACCCAACAGAACAATCTAAAATTAAACCAAAGGTTACTGACATGTCACAAAGTAACATTATGCCGGGATTTCGCCCAGCTATCGGCTTTACGCTATTCTATCTGGCGTTGATAGTCTTGATACCACTCAGTGCGATGCTGCTGAAGACTTTTCAGCTAAGTCTCGACGAGTACTGGGCAATTCTGACCAACCCCCGTGTATTGGCTTCATTTCGTGTCAGCTTTGGATCAGCATTGATTGCTGCGGCGTTTTCCGGAATATTCGGTTTTATCATTGCCTGGACGCTGGTGCGTTATCCCTTTCCTGGCAAAAAGGTTTTTGATGCGCTAATCGACCTCCCCTTCGCCTTGCCGACCGCTGTGGCAGGTATTGTGTTGGCAGCAATTTACGAACCTAAAGGCTGGATCGGCAAATTGGTGATGGAAGCATTTGGCATCCAAATCGCCTACAAGCCGTTAGGGATTGTCTTTGCCTTAATCTTTATCGGCTTGCCGTTTGTTGTGCGTACCATCGAGCCGGTGTTACAGGAATTCGACAAGGCAATGGAAGAAGCCGCTGCCAGCTTAGGTGCTACGCGGCTACAAACCTTTGTCAAAGTCATCTTGCCCAATATCCTCCCGGCTGCAATTACGGGCTTTGCCTTGGCATTTGCCCGTGGGGTCGGCGAGTACGGTTCAGTGATTTTTATTGCCGGTAACATGCCTTATGTCTCGGAAATCGTGCCGCTGTTGATTATCACCAAACTGGAGCAATACGATTATGCCGGTGCCACCGCCATTGGCTTGACCATGCTGCTACTATCATTCCTGTTGCTGCTATCAGTTAACGGGCTGCAATGGTGGGTACGCCGCCGTAGTGGACAACTTTGAGGATCACGCAAATGAATACAATTTCCCCTGTTATGCCATCACATACAAAATCGCTGACCATAGGCGATGCTGACTGGGTGCGCTATGCCCTGGTTGCACTTACTTTGTTGATTATCGGTGTGTTTTTGATTTTGCCGTTAGCAACAGTGCTAATTGAGGCTTTTGCCAAGGGTTGGACGGCCTACGCTTCTAGTCTGACGCATCCCGACACCGTGGCTGCCATCAAGCTGACGCTGTTAACTGCCGCCATTACCGTACCGTTGACCACTGTATTTGGTGTTTCCGCCGCTTGGGCAATTGCCCGGTTTGAGTTTCGTGGCAAAAGCCTGTTGATTACGCTGATTGACCTGCCATTTTCAGTGTCGCCTGTGATTGCGGGGCTTATTTATGTATTGATCTTTGGCGCACAAGGTTGGTTTGGATCTTGGTTTTCCGAGCATAATTTCAAGGTCATTTTCGCGGTGCCGGGAATTGTTTTGGCGACCTTGTTTGTGACTTTTCCGTTTGTTGCCCGTGAGTTGATACCACTGATGCAGGAAATCGGCCATGAAGAGGAAGAAGCGGCCTTGTCGTTAGGTGCAAGTGGCTGGCAAACCTTCTTCAAGATTACGTTACCCAATATCAAATGGGGGCTGTTGTACGGTGTGTTGCTGTGTAATGCCCGGGCAATGGGTGAGTTTGGCGCAGTATCAGTAGTCTCTGGACATATTCGGGGGCTTACCAACACGCTGCCACTCCATATTGAAGTGAGCTACAACGAATATGATTTCGTCGGCGCTTTCGCCAGCGCATCCTTATTGGCAGGATTGGCAGTGGTCACACTGGTTGTTAAGACCTTCCTGGAATGGAAGCAAAAACAGGATTTAAAGGCAAACCGCTGACACCAACATCCAACAATCTTACGAGAAAGACATTATGAGCATAACCTTAAGTAACATTAGCAAGCGGTTTGGTGCATTTTCCGCACTGAACAACATCAATCTTGAAATTCCAGATGGCGATTTGGTCGCTTTATTAGGGCCTTCCGGTTGTGGCAAAACCACGTTGTTGCGTATCATTGCCGGG
>NZ_JBEBKJ010000133.1:0-5451 GCF_040079455.1 Methyloglobulus sp.
GGAAAATATCAAGCTGGGGCTGGGCGGCATCCGCGAGATTGAGTTCATCGGGCAGGCGTTTCAGCTCATACGCGGTGGCCATGAAAAATCCTTGCAAACACGCGGCATTCTGGATGTCCTAAGCATTTTGGGGCAAGTGAAACTGCTCCCGCAAACGGATGTGGATCAACTCAGCCAGTCTTACCGATTTCTGCGCCGCGTGGAAAACCACATCCAACAATATCAAGACAAGCAAACCCACGATTTGCCAACTACGGAACAAGCCAAACTGATACTTGCATATTCCTTGGATTTTGAAGATTGGCACAGTTTTAAAAGCGAGTTAGATCGTGTCAGAACTGCGGTTCATGCTGTTTTTGACCAAGTTTTCGCCGTATCAAAGCAACAAAATAAAGATAAGCTGAGCCAGAAAATCTGGTCTTGTGTTGCTGATGATGACGAACTGATGGAACATTTAAACGGCTACGGTTTCCAGCATACCGATGAAACCTTGAAAGCAATCAAGGATTTCAAAAACTCTACCGCGCTGAGGCGCATGACAACGAAAGGCGCTGGCATCGTTGACCGCTTGCTGCCGCAACTCATCGAGTCCGCGTGTGTGGTCGATAATCCTGATGAAACCTTAGTGCGGCTGGTCAAGCTGTTTGAAGCCGTCGCGGGCAGGAATGTCTATCTAGCCCTATTATCGGAGAACCCCGATGCCCTCAACCAGTTAATCCGCCTTGCTTCTGCAAGTAGCTGGATTTGCGACTATCTGGCATTGTATCCGGTGTTGTTCGATGAATTGCTGGATACCCGCAGCTTATATGAACCGTTGAAGCAGAACGATCTTAATCAACAACTTAAAGGGTTGCTCGCCGCCATCGACATCCAAGATTTGGAATCGGTCATGACAGCCCTGCGGCAATTCAAGCACCTAAACGTGTTGCGCGTGGCGGCTGCGGATATTATGGGCGCAATCCCCATCATGGTCGTCAGCGATTATTTGACTTACATCGCAGAAGGCATTGTTGCTTATGTCATTGAACGCACTTGGTTAATGTTGACGGAAAAACACGGTTTTCCGCCCGGAGCTAGCAACGACAACATCAACTTTGCCGTCATCGGCTTCGGTAAGCTGGGTGGCATTGAATTAGGCTACGGCTCCGATCTCGACCTGGTGTTCCTGTATGATTGCCCTGATGGCAATGCTATGACTTCGGGAGAAAAACCGCTGTCCTGTTCGCCATTCTATGGTCGGCTAGGCTTAAAAATCAGGCATATACTCGACACTAAGATGCTGTCAGGCGTACTTTATGAGGTGGATATGCGCCTACGCCCCAGCGGGGATTCAGGCTTATTGGTTACCCATATCGGCGTTTATGAAGACTACCTGAAAAATCAGGCCTGGACATGGGAACATCAGGCATTGGTGCGGGGTCGATTTATAGCCGGCGACCTGAGGATAAAAACTTCGTATGAGGGCATTCGCCATAGAATCCTGAGCTTAATCAGGGATGAAACCAAACTGAAAACCGAAGTCCGCGAGATGCGGGAAAAAATGCGTGCCGCTTTGAACACCTGCTCCGCCAGCCAATTCGACTTAAAACAGGGCAAAGGCGGTATTGCCGACATCGAGTTTATAGTACAATTCCTTATTCTGGCGAATGCGGCGAAAATCAGCAAGTTATGCGAATTTACCGACAACGTCCGGCAGTTGGAAAGCTTGACGCGGCACGGCATAATCAGCCAAGACGAGGCCGACACCCTGAAAACTGCATTCTGCAACTATCGCGACATTGGTCATAAGCAAGTCCTACAAGGCGATAAGGTGTCGATTGATGTTGGGGTAGTATCGGGTTTGCGGGAACAGGTCGAGGGGATTTGGGATAGGGTTTTTGATGTTCAAACTTAAAGTTGACGTAGGGTGCGTTTTACGCACCAAATCAGGTGCATTAAATGTAACCCTGACTAACACGGAAGAAACAATTTATAGGATGTGCCGAGGAACGAGGCGCATCAATCGCGAACGATGCGCTTCACATTGTTCAGCACATCCTATGGTTCTGAACAATGTTGTTCGATAGAGGGAAACATACGGGGTTACAGATGAATCACCCACAAAAGCTATATAAATATCGATCATTTAATCCTTACACCCTTCGCCTTTTGTGCGAGGACAAGGTCTATTATGCCCATCCGAATAGCTTTAACGATCCACTCGATAGCAACCCTACAATCCAAAATGATCTAGATATAAACTCTCTAAAAAATCTTTATCAGAGAATGCATGAAAACGATTCTAAGAGACACATAGGCAAAATTTTTGAATTCGAAAATCATTTCGGAAATAATCAGGAACTGACGATACAGGAATACAAGGTTGAACAATCAACGCATTTTAAAATGTGTGCTGCAAATCAATGCGATAATATGAAAATACAAGCTAAAGACGAAGCAGACTTTATTCAAAAACTTACCAAAGAATGCAAAACGTTTCTTGACAAGAAATTGGCTGACTGGGGCGTTTTGTCTTTAGCCAAAAGATGGGACTGTCCGCTCATGTGGAGTCACTACGCCGATAATCATCACGGTATATGTATTGAGTACGATACAGAAAAAAGCTATTGCCGTACGCTCAATTCCGTCGATTACAGTGGTCAACGGAGTATAAAAGCATCTGATTTAATGCAGTCGGAACTGCATGGCTCAATAGAAGCATGGCAAAAGATACAAAAGGCGTATTTTTTTAAAAAAGCAAGCGATTGGAAATACGAAGAAGAGTGGCGGTGCCTTGCTTCTGCGAGACCTGGTGAACATGCAGCGCCTTTTCGAATTAGCGGAATTTATTTTGGGCTTAGGTGCGATCCTGCGGTGATAAAAACCATATTTTTGTTACTTTGTAATCAAAATGAACCCCGCGTATCTTTTTATCAAATCAATGACCTAAAAGGCGATTACTCTCTCGATAAAAATGAGATAGATTTTGATCAGAGGGCTATTTATTATGCCGGTGGTTTCTTATTGAGAAAATCTGATAATCGTTTATTGTCCGAATTCATTATCTGAGTACGTAGGTTGGGTTAGCCCAGCATTTGCACTGTCTTGTGGAATTTGTTGATGATTGGGCTGGGCGTAACCCAACATCGGCGGTTGCGGAACACCTAACGTTGGGTTACGGCGCACAGTAACCGCAATGGAAGTTTAGCTTGATTGCCATGTGCGACTAACCCAACCTACGAACTGCAACTGTAATACGAGGAACATTTATGTCTGGATTATTTTTTAAGCGCATTACAATAGACAGCCAAATTTGCCATGGCAAACCTTGCATTAGGGGGTTGCGCTATCCGGTGGAAACCATTCTTGAATGGTTAAGTTCCGGCATGACAATTGAGGAAATTCTTTCGGATTATGAAGATTTGCAACGGGAAGATATTTTGGTTGCCCTGAATTTTGCTGCCAAATTGGCGCATGTCAAACGAATTGAAGACTTGGTTGCCGCTTGAAATTTTTGGTCGATGCCCAATTGCCTCGAAAACTTGCGGCTTTATTGCAAAGTTTTGGGCACGAGGTTTTACACACTTTGGATTTGCCTGATGCGAACCGAACATCGGATGCGCGGATAAATGAACTCTCGGTAGCCGAACAACGCATTGTTGTGACTAAAGATGCCGATTTTGTTAACTCATTTTTAATATCCCAAGTACCTTACAAATTATTGCTGGTTTCAACGGGTAATATAGCCAATTCGAGACTTCTCACACTTTTTGAGGATAATTTATCATCCATTGCCACAGCATTTACGGCATGTGATTTTGTGGAAATTACACGAAGCCAGTTGATCGAGCATAAATAAGCAAGGTTGAACACATCGCTTAATCATGGTCTTTATTTTAGTAATGGGCGAATTTATCAATCCATTTTATAATTCCAGCACAAACGCAATACAAACAATATTTTGAGTAAACAGTAAAACTAAGGTGAAACAATGACAACAATGGACGATAGAGATGGCCTAATATGGTTCGATGGACAATGGGTTAACTGGCGGGATGCCAAAGTCCATGTGTTGACACATACCTTGCATTACGGTTGCGGTGTGTTTGAAGGCTTACGTGCTTATCATGCTGAAAAAGGTACTGCTATTTTCAAAATGCAGGAACACACCGACCGCTTGTTCCGTTCGGCGCATATCATGAATATGCCGATGCCATTCAGCAAAGATGAAATCAACCAAGCGCAACGCGAAGCAATTTCCAAGAATAATCTGGACAGTGCCTACATCCGTACCATGTGCTTTTACGGCTCTGAAGGCATGGGGCTACGTGCTGACAACCTGAAAGTCCATGTCATGGTCGCCGCCTGGACTTGGGGTGCGTATTTGGGCGCAGAAAACATGGAAAAAGGCATCCGTATCCGCACGTCGTCGTATACCCGCAACCACGTCAACAGCACGATGTGCAAAGCCAAGGCTAACGGCAATTACATCAACTCCATCCTCGCCTTGCAAGAAGCGTTATCGACTGGCTATGACGAAGCCTTGTTGCTGGATCATGAAGGTTTCTGCGCGGAAGGTAGCGGCGAGAACCTGTTCATCGTCCGTAATGGCAAGCTATACACACCGGAAACTACGTCTGCGCTGGAAGGCATCACCCGTGATACCCTCATGACCATTGCTGCTGACCAAGGTTTAGACGTTATCGTAAAACGCATCACCCGTGATGAAGTGTATGTGGCTGATGAAGCCTTCTTCACGGGTTCTGCGGCTGAAGTAACGCCGATTCGGGAATATGATGGTCGTACGATTGGTAATGGCGGTCGCGGCCCTATCACGGAAAAATTGCAGGTCTTATATTTTGATTACGTGCATGGACGTAAATCTGACCATGCTGAGTGGCTAACTTACGTAAAATAATTGCTTCTGGACAACCCAATGATAATTTTAATTGTTTGGTTGATCTGGGTGAACGATAGCGACATACAAACCAACCTAGCCAACAGCTAATCTATCCATGCGTATAGCCATCGTTAAACTTTCTGCCTTGGGCGATATTGTCCATGCCATGGTTGCGCTGCAATTTATTAAGCAGCATCTGCCTGACATTGAGATTGACTGGATTATAGAAGAGCGATTTGCCGGCGTTTTATATGACAACCCGGATATTTCTCAGGTCATCACAGTCAATATCAAGGCTTTAAAAACCGATAAACTGGCGATTTTTCAGGAAATAAAAAAAATTTGCCAGCTTGCAAAAGCTAACTATGACTTGGTCATTGATGCCCAAGGTCTCATTAAATCAGCCATTACTGCACGATTGCTAGGCAACCCGGTGGCCGGATTCGATACCAACTCCATCAGGGAAAAAGCCTCAGCTTGGTTTTATAAAATCAAAGTCAAGTGCGCTTATGATGAAAATACCATAGACAGAAATGTGCGTGTATTATCAACACCATTAGGTTTCAATATCT
>NZ_JBEBKJ010000134.1:0-5433 GCF_040079455.1 Methyloglobulus sp.
CTCTCGTTCTCCAAGTGTGCAACGTGGCATGACGGCATGATTCATTGGTTTGTCGTTACCTATAATTCGAGCTTATCAGTTAATGTTTAGCCACTACCTTCCCGGAGAAATTTTAATGTTTATTAACAGTTATCTCCAAATATCGCTCTATCTCATCACACTGCTGTTGCTCGCAAAGCCGCTGGGTGTTTATATGGCTAATGTGTATGAAAACCGTCCTGTGCTGATTAATCGATTTTTTGCACCGATAGAATCGGCATTGTACTGTTTAAGTGGGGTTAACCCTGAACAAGAAATGACCTGGAAGACGTATACGGGAGCCTTGTTGTGGTTTAACTTGTTGGGCGGATTGGTGATTTTTATTTTGCAAGTCGCGCAGAACTACCTGCCCTTAAACCCCCAGCAATTGGATAATGTTTCGTTCGATTCAGCTTTTAATACCGCCGTCAGTTTTATCACCAATACCAATTGGCAGGGTTATTCCGGCGAAGTGACGATGAGTTATTTGACCCAAATGTTAGGCCTGACGGTGCAAAATTTTGTGTCCGCAGCGACCGGTATGGCGGTGTTGGTGGCGATGATCCGCGGATTTCAACGCAAGAACACGGAGACAATCGGTAATTTTTGGGTGGATTTAACCCGTGGGCTTTTGTACATCTTGTTGCCTTTATCCTTGATATTTTCATTCGTGTTGGTCAGCCAAGGCGTGGTGCAAACCTTCAAGCCTACTATGCAGATTCCATTAGTCGAACAGGCTCAAAACGAACCACAAGCGGAGCAAAGCAATATCCAAACTATTGCCGTCGGCCCAGCAGCATCCCAGATTGCTATCAAGCAATTAGGTACGAATGGCGGCGGTTTTTTTAATGCCAATTCCGCGCATCCTTTTGAAAATCCAACGCCGTTGTCGAATTTTCTGGAGTTATTGGCGATTTTATTAATCCCCGCCGCCCTGTGCCATAGCTTTGGCACAATGATCAATGACACACGACAAGGCTGGGCGATTTTAACCACAATGACCTTGGTTTTGCTCGGCGCATTACTGGTAACGCTCCACTACGAGCAAGCAGGCAATCCGCTGTTGACGGCGTTAGGTGTCGATCAATCGCCCAGCCTAACGCAATCAGGTGGTAACATGGAAGGCAAGGAAACCCGCTTTGGTATAGTCAATTCAGTGCTTTGGGCAACGGCAACGACCGCCGCGTCAAATGGTTCTGTCAATGCCATGCATGATTCGTTTATGCCACTGAGTGGTATGGTGCCGATGTGCCTGATCCAGTTAGGTGAAGTGATTTTCGGTGGTGTCGGTTCCGGTCTCTATGGCATGTTGATTTTCGCTATCATTGCCGTCTTTGTTGCAGGGTTGATGATCGGACGTACGCCAGAATATCTGGGTAAAAAAATTGAATCTTTCGAGATCAAGATGGCGGCTATCGTTATTTTAATCCCGGCATTCTTTATCTTGATGGGAACAGCATTGGCGGTGCTAACCGATGCGGGCATAGCGGGGATTGCCAATCCCGGCGCACACGGTTTTAGTGAAATCCTATACGCATTTTCTTCGGCGGCGGGTAATAACGGCAGTGCCTTTGCGGGATTAAGCGCCAACACGCCGTTTTATAATATCGTCTTAGGCATCATCATGTTGTTTGGCCGTTATGGGATCATTATTCCCGTGCTGGCGATTGCCGGATCATTGGCTGCCAAAAAGTCGGTACCGACCACAGTTGGCACCCTGCCTACCCATACCCCTCTATTTGTGCTGCTGTTGATCGCAACCATTTTATTGGTCGGTGCCTTAACCTTTGTGCCAGCATTGGCATTAGGGCCCATTGTTGAACACTTACAACTCATAAATCTGCATTAAGCCGATTGATTAAAAGGAGTTACCTAATGACCACTAAACATCACACGCATCCGTTTATTACCAAAGCGCTTCTGGTTGAAGCACTATTCGATACGTTACGTAAATTAGCACCGCAACAGCAATGGAAAAATCCGGTGATGTTTGTGGTTTACATCGGTAGCATTTTGACCACTGGCTTATGCCTGGAAAGCCTTTTCAGAGGCGATGATCAACAGCTTGGCTTCATGTCGGCGATAACCTTTTGGCTTTGGTTTACCGTGTTATTTGCCAATTTTGCCGAAAGCATTGCCGAAGGGCGCAGCAAAGCCCAGGCGGCATCCTTACGCGGCGCCAAACGTGAACTCATGGCAAAGAAACTCGATGAACCGCGTTACGGCAACAACTACGCCAAAGTGGTCAGCACGTCGTTAAGACGTGATGATATTGTTTTAATCGAAGCAGGCGATTTTGTGCCTGCGGATGGCGAAGTCATCGAAGGGGCAGCCTCGGTTGATGAGAGTGCAATCACTGGGGAAAGTGCACCGGTCATCCGCGAATCCGGCGGTGATTTCAGTTCCGTGACGGGCGGAACACGGGTGTTGTCCGATTGGTTGGTGGTGCGCGTAACGGTAAACCCTGGTGAAGCTTTTCTCGACCGGATGATTTCGATGGTGGAGAGCGCCTCACGGCAAAAAACGCCTAACGAAATTGCCCTGACAATATTACTGGTGGCGTTGACCTTAATTTTTTTGCTAACCACAGTGACCTTATTGCCTTATTCGATTTACAGTGTGGGCATTGCAAAATCAGGCACGCCCGTTTCGATTACCGTGCTGGTCGCGCTATTGGTTTGTTTGATACCGACCACGATAGGTGGTTTATTGTCTGCGATTGGCGTCGCCGGTATCGGCCGGATGATGCAAAAAAACGTCATCGCTACATCAGGGCGGGCTATTGAAGCAGCGGGCGATGTGGATGTGTTGCTGCTCGATAAGACAGGCACAATTACCTTAGGCAATCGGCAAGCTTCTGGTTTTTATCCGCTTGGTGGAATCAGTGAAAAAGAATTGGCAGACTCTGCCCAGTTGGCTACCTTGGCTGATGAAACCCCGGAAGGGCGAAGTATTATCGTTTTAGCCAAACAAAAATTCGCACTACGGGAACGCAATATCCAAGAATTAGGCGCTACCTTTGTCGCGTTCAGTGCGCAAACCCGTATGAGCGGCGTCAACATCGGCGACCGTCAAATCCGTAAAGGTGCAGCGGATGCTATTCGAGCTTATGTTGAATCGCAACAGGGAAAGTTTCCGGATGAAGCAAAAAATCTGGCCGATAACGTTGCTCGTAGGGGTAGCACACCATTATTAGTGGCTGAAGGTGGTCGCGTGCTGGGCGTCATCGAGCTTAAGGATACTGTCAAAGGCGGCATCAAGGAACGTTTTGTTGAGCTACGGCGCATGGGTATTAAAACCATCATGATAACCGGTGACAACCGATTAACAGCAGCCGCCATTGCAGCAGAAGCTGGCGTCGACGACTTTCTGGCGGAAGCGACACCAGAGGCGAAACTTAAGCTAATCCGCGAGCAACAGGCGGAAGGCCGCTTGGTCGCGATGACGGGAGACGGCACCAACGATGCCCCGGCACTAGCCCAGGCTGATGTCGCAGTGGCGATGAATTCAGGTACGCAAGCTGCCAAGGAAGCCGGCAATATGGTCGATTTAGACTCGAATCCGACAAAACTGATTGAAATCGTCGAAACCGGTAAACAAATGTTGATGACGCGCGGCGCATTAACGACCTTCAGTTTAGCGAATGACTTGGCAAAGTATTTTGCGATTGTACCTGCCGCTTTTGCCAGTACCTATCCCGAACTGGGTGTGCTAAACATCATGGGACTTAGCAGCCCGGACAATGCGATTCTCGCCGCCGTTATTTTTAATGCCCTGATAATCGTTGCGTTAATCCCTTTGGCACTGAAAGGCGTTACCTATCGGCCTCAAAGTGCAGAAGTGTTACTCCGTAATAATTTACTGGTTTACGGCGGCGGCGGTGTCATTGTGCCTTTCATCGGGATTAAGTTAATCGATCTTGGCTTGACGGCGTTAGTGCTTTAACGGAGGAGAAGACTATCATGGCTCAACAACTCAAACCTGCTTTACTCATGCTCGTGTTTTTTACGTTATTAACCGGTATTGCCTATCCGCTGTTAGTGACCTTTGGCACACAGATGCTATTTTCGAATCAGGCCAACGGCAGTTTAATCGTCAACAAGGAGCATATTGCTGGTTCTGAACTTATCGGCCAGCCCTTCATCCGACCCGATTATTTTTGG
The DNA here is from genome assembly GCF_040079455.1 of Methyloglobulus sp. GTDB lineage: Bacteria > Pseudomonadota > Gammaproteobacteria > Methylococcales > Methylomonadaceae > Methyloglobulus. The sequence goes on from NZ_JBEBKJ010000134.1 coordinate 4,182, forward strand.
GGACGGCCTTCCGCGACATCGCCTGGCCCATATAACGCAGGAGCTTCTAGCGGTTCTAACTTGGGGCCGAGCAATTTAAACCTTGTGGGAACAATCAAGTCTCGTATTGCGGCTTTGCAAGCTATCGATCCTGAAAATAAAGCACTTGTTCCGATTGATCTGCTTACCGCTTCAGCCAGTGGCCTTGATCCGCACATCAGCCCAGCAGCGGCAGAATATCAAGTCAACCGTATCGCTAAAGTACGTAAAATTGACCCGGAAAAGCTTCGGCAATTGATACAGTCGCATACTGATGGACGGCAATGGGGTTTGCTCGGAGAGCCACGGATCAATGTGCTGGTATTAAATCTAGCGTTGGATGCCAATCAGACAATCACTACGGATGCGAATGAGCGTGATTTTACTCTACCTCCAAGTAAAGTGAATACCGAACTTTGCCAAAAACAAGCTCTGCTTCTGCATCCTGGGGTGATTGAAAAAGAGCAAATGCTAGATCGGCACAGAGAATTCTTGGTTAAATATCGAATTCAAGCGCCTGATGGCAAGGAATGGCAAGTGTTGTGCGATTTGAAATCCGGGAAATTAACTCGAGAATAGAATGGATGATAGCCGCCCAAATCCCGATGTGTTGCTTGCCCGTGTGGAACGTGAGGAACAACAGAGCAAACGTGGCCGATTAAAAATATTTTTCGGGGCAGCCGCGGGTGTCGGTAAAACCTACGCCATGCTTTTAGCCGCCCATGACAAACGGCTAAAAGGCATGGATGTAGTTGTGGGGCTGGTCGAAACCCATAATCGCCAAGAAACCATAGCAGTCTTACAGGGTTTGGAGGTATTGCCGCCGAAATTGGTGCAACATCGCGGTACTGTGCAGCGCGAGTTCGATTTGGATGGCGTGCTCAAACGCCGCCCAGTTTTGGTTCTTGTCGATGAGTTAGCCCATAGCAATGCGGTGGGTTGCCGTCACCCGAAACGCTGGCAGGATATTGACGAATTGTTGAGGGCAGGGATTGATGTCTACAGCACCCTCAATGTCCAGCATTTGGAAAGCCTGAATGACGACATCAACCAGGTTACCGGAGTACAGGTAACGGAAACGGTTCCCGATACCGTTTTTGAACTTGCCGATGAAATTGAATTAATCGACTTGCCACCCGACGATTTATTGATGCGGTTGAAAGAAGGCAAAGTCTATATCCCCCAGCAAGCTGAACGGGCGATGCAACATTTTTTTCGCAAAGGTAACCTGATT
>NZ_JBEBKJ010000135.1:0-5420 GCF_040079455.1 Methyloglobulus sp.
CGGTTAATGTGGCTAAAGCATAAAAACCGTTCAATATTTATCGCGGCATTGACCTGTACAGTTATGAAAAGCCCTCAATTTGAATGATTATTTGCATTTGTATCAGACAGGTTCATCAATAACAAAATTGGTTAATTTGCCAATCCCTTCAATTTCCACGCTGACCGTTTGCCCCGGTTTCAAATAGCCGCGCGGCTCCATTTTTACACCCACCCCGCTGGGCGTGCCGGTACTGATAATATCGCCCGGTTCCAGCGTCATCGCTTGCGAGAGATAGGCAATCATTTCATAGCAATTGAATAGCATGTGTTTGGTATTGGAATTCTGCCGTAACTCATCATCCACCCAGGTTTTGAGTTTGAGATTATGCGGATCGCCGATTTCGTCTTTAGTGACAATCCAGGGGCCAAGTGGGCCACAAGTATCGAAGGATTTTCCGACAGTGAATGTGGGAGAGCGGAATTGCCAGTCCCGTACTGAGACATCGTTGGCAATCGTGTAGCCCGCAATCACTTCATGCGCTTTGTCAACAGGTACATGGCGGCAGCGTGTGCCGATTACAAACGCCAATTCACCTTCATAATCCAGTTTATTGGATACTTTTGGCAAGTGAATGGCATCGCCGTTGCCAATCACACACGTACTTTGTTTGGTAAAAAAGCTGGGGAATTCCGGCCTGTCACGTCCGGTTTCGGCGATATGGTCGGCATAGTTAAGGCTGATAGCTAGGTATTTTCCTGGTCTGGGTATTGGGGCTTGTATTTTGACTTCTGCTAAAGGAATCCGGTGCTTTCCAGTGTCTATGCGTTTTCGCATAGCCGAAAGTGCCGGTTCTCCTGCGGCTAAAAAATTAATCATTGCCTCTGGAATATTCATTTCGCCAACGCCATCGACAACCTCGTTATCGACCACTGCGCCAAAACGGGAATAATTGTTATGGGTAAAAGAGACCAGCTTCATAAGAATATGCCTTGTGCAATTTTTAGTTCAGCTATTGTATAACGAAGATGAAACGCCAAAAAAAAGATATAATCGCCATATTTAACCTAGAGGATCGAAAAAATGAACGAAAACTGGATTGCACCTTCCATCCTGTCTGCTAACTTCGCCAAATTGGGCGAAGAAGTCGATAACGTATTGGCCGCTGGCGCAGACGTTGTCCATTTTGATGTGATGGATAACCATTTTGTACCTAACCTGACCATCGGGCCCTTGGTTTGCGAAGCCTTGCGTAAACACGGCGTGACCGCACCGATTGACGTACATCTGATGGTCGAACCCGTAGACCGTATCATTCCCGATTTTGCCAAAGCAGGCGCGTCTATCATCACCTTCCATCCAGAAGGGTCTGTGCATATCGACCGCACCTTGCAATTGATTAAAGATTGTGGTTGTAAGGCTGGTTTGGTTTTCAACCCTGGCACGCCCTTAAACCATTTGGATTATGTGATGGATAAGCTGGATATGATCTTATTGATGTCGGTTAACCCAGGTTTCGGTGGACAATCCTTCCTGCATTCTGCGTTAGGCAAATTGCGTGAAGTGAGAAAACGCATTGATGACAGCGGCTTCAACATCCGTTTGGAAATCGACGGCGGCGTTAACGGCAGCAACATCGGCGCGATTAAAGCCGCCGGTGCCGATACCTTTGTGGCCGGTTCCGCCATTTTCGGTAAGCCGGATTATAAGAAAATTATTGATGAAATGCGGGCGGAAATGGCGAAAGCAAGTTAGATTAATAATGTCGATTATGCCCGGCAGATTTGCACTTTGGGCGTTTTGGAGTTGGATACTTTTAAACGTCGTGCTTTGGATAGTATCTTTAGTCGATGGTAGCCTTCTTGAGTCTATGGGGCAAGCGGTAGACTATGCTTCGACATCAGGTGCAGAAACTGGCATGAATCGACAAACTTCAGCTTGGTCATTCGTAGCTATTAGTGCTGTTTATTTTGTCGGCACTACTGCTGTTGGTGGGCTTTTAGTTCACAAATGCGTAGCCGGTATTCGTTGGTCGCGTATAGTTATTGTCCCTTTAGCTTTGTGGTGGGCGTATGAATCAGTATCTTCGCCCTTTAAACTCAGCGAGATGTACCCTGGTACTGTTGGATGGTTCGATTGGGTGATTGGAACTTTGGGTGGAATAGTATGGCTTTTTATTCTTGCGTGTATTTTTAAAACGAATAGGCTCGATTAGCCCCGTAGGCGCACAAAACAAATTATGTCAAAGTGATAGCCGACTTATCCGTACGCCGTAACCTAACATTGGGCGTTTCCCTGATGCGATTGTTGGGTTACGCCCCGCCCAATCGCCAGCGAAACCCATAATCCGGTGCAAAGCGTGGCTAACCCAACCTACATAACTACATGAATTAAGGAGAAATGTATATGAAAACAACTCTAAACTTACCTGATGAGTTAATTAATGAAGCAATGCACACGCTTAATATGAAAACGAAATCGGAAGTGGTTATCTATGCGTTGAGAGATTTGCTTAGACGAAAAAAAGTTGCATCCTTGAGGAATTACAAGGGGAAGATAGACTTGGAAATAGACTTGGATACGCTCCGAAACCGTAATGCAAATATTGGTTGATACGTCAATTTAGATTGATTATTTCAAAAAAGGGGAACAATCCTTAAAGCTCGATGATCTGCTTTTGGATGACCGTGTTGTCATAAACGATATTATCCTTGCCGAACTCGTCCCTTTATTGCTCTTAAAAAAACAAGCCACGATAATTGAGTTGCTTAAAAATATCGTTTTATTTCCGCTTGTTATAGACTGGAATCAAATCATTGAATGGCAAACGATGTGTTTGAGTTCAGGAATAAATGGCATAGGAATACCAGATTTACTTATAACTCAAAATGCAATTCAGAATAACCTTTCGGTTTATTCGTTGGATAAACACTTTCGGTCGTTATCAAAAATAAACCGTTTACAACTATTTGAATAATCCATGACCCCAGAACAATTCAACACCTACGCCAGACAGGGCTATAACCGCATCCCCATCTGCCGAGAAGTGCTGGCTGATTTAGATACGCCCCTGAGCGCGTATCTAAAATTGGCCGATGGCTCGTATTCTTATCTGTTTGAATCTGTCCACGGCGGTGAGCAATGGGGTCGTTATTCAATTATTGGCTTGCCTTGCAAGACGTTAGTTAAAGTAAACGGCAATCAAATCCGGTTGGAAAAAGACGGCGAGGTGCTTGAAAACATAACCCATGATAATCCTTTAATCTGGATTGAAGCCTTCAAAGATCGCTATAAAGTGCCGGATATTGATGAATTACCACGCTTTAGTGGTGGCTTGGTCGGTTATTTCGGCTATGAAACCGTCGCTTATATCGAGCCGCGTTTACGTGCCGATAAACCTGATCCTTTAGGTTGCCCGGATATTTTGCTGATGGTTTCGGAAGACATCCTGGTGTTCGATAACCTATCCGGCAAAATGTTGTTGCTTACCCATGCCAATCCCGAAGAAGACAACGCTTATAATCTGGCTGTTGCGCGATTAGATGATTTAGCAAGAAGGTTACGTGAGCTAAAAGCTGAACCAGCCAAGCATAACAAGTCTGTGCGGGTGCGAGAATCTGATTTTGTTTCCGGTTTTACGGAAGATGGCTATAAGAATGCGGTACTCAAAGCTAAAGAGTACATCACTGAAGGCGACATTATGCAGGTGGTGCTGTCCCAGCGCATGTCCATCCCTTACAGTGCGCCGCCGCTGGATTTATACCGCGCCTTACGTTGCTTGAATCCATCCCCGTATATGTTTTACTTAAACCTGGAAGACTTCCATATCGTCGGTTCGTCACCGGAGATACTGGTCAGGTTGGAAGATGATCTCATTACCGTTCGCCCCATCGCAGGCACACGCAAACGCGGCACTACGCCTGAACATGACCTAGAACTGGAGCGTGAACTGCTGGCTGATCCCAAAGAACTTGCCGAACACCTTATGTTGATTGACCTGGGCCGCAACGATACCGGACGAGTGGCTGAAATTGGCACCGTCGAGTTGACCGATAAGATGATCGTCGAGCGCTATTCGCACGTCATGCACATCGTGTCCAATGTCACTGGGCAATTGCAATCCGGCAACAATGCCTTTGATGTGTTGGCGGCAACCTTTCCGGCTGGTACGGTCAGCGGCGCACCCAAAATACGCGCGATGGAAATCATCAGTGAACTGGAACCCGTCAAGCGCGGCGTGTATTCTGGTGCGGTTGGCTATATTTCATGGTCAGGCAACCTGGATACCGCGATAGCGATCAGGACTGCCGTTATCAAAGACAATAGGCTCCATATTCAAGCTGGAGCGGGCATCGTGTACGATTCTATCCCCCAAAGCGAATGGGACGAAACCATGAACAAAGGCCGCGCCGTGTTCCGCGCCGTCAGCATGGCGGAAGCCGGTCTCGATAGTGAACAACAAGGAGGTCAGGCATGAGCGCAGTCAATGTAGTGATGATCGACAATTACGATTCATTTACCTACAATCTTGTGCAATATTTCGGCGAATTAGGCGCAAAAGTCACGGTGGTGCGTAACGACCAAGTCACAGTAGACGACATTGCCGCATTAACACCCGATAAAATCGTGATTTCCCCCGGCCCCTGTACACCGAAAGAAGCAGGTATTTCCGTGGCGGCAATCGAAAAATTCGCCGGACACACTCCCATTTTGGGCGTGTGCCTGGGGCATCAAAGTATCGGCTATGCCTTTGGCGGTAATATCATCCATGCCAAAAGCATCATGCACGGTAAAACTTCCCAGGTTTTTCACCAGAATGATGGCGTATTCAAAGGCTTAAGCAACCCATTCACCGCCACCCGCTACCATTCCCTGGTTATTGAGCAAACCACCCTGCCCGATTGCCTGGAAATCACCGCATGGACGCAGGATGAGCAAGGCAACATCGACGAAATCATGGGCGTTCGCCATAAAACTTTGGATATTGAAGGCGTACAGTTTCATCCCGAATCAATCCTGACCGAACATGGGCATGATTTGCTTAGGAATTTTTTGGAGCGGTGATGGTTTATTTTTGGCTAACTAGTAGTCAATTGCCTAATAGATAGGCTCTAAACCTGCAAAAGGGGATTACCTATCATAACAACTGTCAGCATATTGATGTCGAGTAGGCAGAAAAAGGTCGAATGACCTATCTGTAAATGATGTTCCAATAGCTGTTATCAACGACAATACGGTATTCGCGGTTGTTACCCTATTGATCCGGCCTTTTAAAATTTGAAATCGGTGTTTCGCCCCCTTCGGCTCCGCTCAGTGAACTAAACCTTAGCGTTCCCTGAGCAGAGCCGAATCAATAATGAGATTGATACGGCTTAAGCGCTGATACTGAGTTGCAACACCCAACTACCAAACTGTTTTCTCAACATGCTTATGTAAAATGG
>NZ_JBEBKJ010000136.1:0-5323 GCF_040079455.1 Methyloglobulus sp.
GTTTGGGCTAGGTTCTTCCAGGACATAGGCTATTGCTCGAACTTGAATAAAGGCTTATTTTACCCATTTTGGGGCTTGAGGTCGTGCAAAGGTCTCATTGTATACAATTGATATTGGATTATTAGGAGTTTCAAATACCAAACAATTAATGCCAGTTTCGTTAACTTTTAATGACCCGTTAGACAGTAAACGCATTAGGGCTTTGACTATCCACCAATTGGAAATGGCAGCAGGCCTTGGACATACCCTTTTGCCTAGAAAAATAATCATTAAAAATATTCGAGAATTAACAATTCAACCTAAGTGTGAATTAAATAGTGATTACTACGAAACGGCAGAAAAAATATTTAAGGGCGAAATTACTATTGAAGCAACAAAAAACGGAGAGGTTGCTTACCAGTTAGTTCGCTTACATAAATGTACAGAAATTATCAGGATCAAAATTAAAGATAGAATAAAAGCAAAACGCCTTGACTTAAATGAGAGTTGGAGTGATAGGCTCGATGAAAAAATTAAAGCTGAGCAAATTAGACGTTTTGGTGAAGTACAAAAAATAGATGACGATGAAATACGAGCCAGACAAGAAAAAGCAGCTTGCCTTCAGGAATTAGCCAATTCCCGATTATCAGTATTAGTAGGGCCTGCCGGTACAGGTAAAACAATCCTACTTTCTGTATTAGCCCAACATCCATCAATTGAATCAAAAGGTGTTTTATTGCTTGCCCCTACTGGAAAGGCACGGGTGCGGATGGAAGAAGCAATAAAAGGTACAAACATTAAAACGGCTACACTTGCTCAATTTCTGATAAGCCCTTTTAAAAGGTATTTACCCGTTTTACAGCAATATGTTTTATCCGATAAGTTTTCTGAAACGGGTTATGAGACTGTAATTATTGACGAGTGCAGTATGCTTACCGAAGAAATGTTGGCAACCACATTAGATTGTTTCAGAGGAGTTAAGCGTTTTATTTTAGTTGGTGACCATCGCCAATTGCCACCAATTGGTGCAGGCAGACCATTCTTTGATATTATAAATTTTTTAAAACCAGTTAACGAAGAAGGCATGTTCCCGAAAGTGTCCACAGGATATGCAGAATTGACTATCAGAAGAAGGCAAGGTGGCACCAATCGTGAAGACATGCAATTAGCCGAATGGTTTAGTGGTAATGTGCCTGAGCCTGCTGCTGATGATATTTTTCAAAAAATACTTATCAACAAAAAATCAAATTTTTTACGATTGGAAAAATGGGTGAATGAAAGTGATTTTGAAAAGGTATTTACCAAAGTATTGGAAGAAGAACTCGGCATAACAGATGAAACTAGTTTCAATAAACAATTAGGTTCACCTGATGGTGATTTTTTTAACAGCACCAGTAGAGCGAATTATTTTAAAGTAAGCCCCGCTGTTGAATTTGTCGAAAAATGGCAGGTGCTTTCACCAGTAAGAGAAAGGGTTTTTGGCGTACAGGCCATTAACAGAGCACTTCACCAAAAATACCGTAGCGAAAATATTCATACCGCCGTATTTGGGAAGAAAGTAGAAAACTGGAATGGTGATGAAATAAAAATTAAAAATATTCCTAAACCTTTAGGATTGGAACAAATTGTGTACGGAGATAAAGTCATTAACCTTGGTAACCATAGTCGTGATGATATGTATCCCAACAATGGTTTGGGTTACCTTGCGAATGGTGAAATTGGTGTTGTGGTAGGGCAATACAAAAGCAAAGCAGATTATAAAAAATACAAAGGCCAGCCACAAAATGTAGAAATAGAATTTAGTAGTCAAAAGGGCTACACCTATACATTTAAAACCTGGGAGTTTTCTGAAGAAAGCCAGCCACCATTGGAATTGGCTTATGCCTTAACCGTACACAAGGCGCAGGGAAGCGAATTTAAAAAAGTGTTTTTTGTATTACCCAATCCCTGCTTTTTATTGAAAAGGGAAATGCTGTATACGGCCCTTACCCGGCAAACCGATAAAGTGATTGTATTGTATCAAGGCAATCTGTTCGATATTAAATCACTTTCATCACCTATACATTCCGATACCTTGAGCCGTATTACCAACCTGTTTGAAAAACCCGACATGGTGGAAGTGGACGGAAAGTATTTGGAGAAAAACCTGATACATCAGGCAAGTGATGAAAGAATGTTACGGTCTAAAAGTGAACTACTCATTTACCAGCGTATGTTGGATAAAGGTTTAGTGCCTATGTACGAAAAACCATTGGTGATAAAAGAAGTAGAAAAACTTCCGGACTTTACCATCGAGAATGACGATACCGGCATTAATTACTATTGGGAACATTGCGGAATGTTGCACGACAAGGGCTATGCTGAACGCTGGGAAGCAAAATACCAATGGTATGTAGCAAATGATATCTTACCTTTTGAGCAAGGAGGTGGAGAAAACGGTACGTTGATAGTAACCAAGGATGAGCCAAAAACCATGGAAGATGGAACTTTAAGGGGGGCAATATCCATTCCCGAAATTGACAAGATTTTAAACGATGTTTTTGGAAGATAATCCCGAAATTCAAAATCATTAATGCTTAATCATTGACGTTATTAAAATGAGTTTTTCATTTCCCTTGAAAACTGCAAATGTTGTTGTGGGAGTCGAAAGCATTAATCCACTGAGTATTTTTGAACGTCTTCTTTTGGAGGTTTATTCGTGCTAGGGTCAAGAGTCGCCTGTGGGTCGGACTGTCACATTCACTTTGAAAAAAAATTGAAATTTTCGACAATTTTAAGCGGCTGCTTTTGTATTCCAATTGGGCATACAACTTAGTATTATACTTTATTACCTGAAGATTATGGTCAAAATTAGACGAGTTCAAATTTAGTATGATACTTTATTATTTATGACCAAATTTTCATAACGGTAAAATGCTGCTTTCAAGCCATTTCAGTATGAATCTTTATTACTCTCCGACATTGTTGTGTCATTTTAAAATAATTGGTGATACTTAAAATAAATAGTGATACTTTTAAAAAGACTTTGATACTATAGATTCGGCCTTGTGAAGTTTGAATTATTTCTGAATTAAAGCCATGCGTATCAATACATTCAATTAGCTTGACTTAAAACTTTAAAAGGCCGGAGCAATAAGCACGGTTAGCGTTATATTTAACCAACTTAACGAGCAATTGGACTTATTCTTATGTCCCTTTCGACTGATAAATGCAAAGAAGTAAAAGAAATTGCATTGAAAGTTGCGGAGAAACGCTTCAAACAAGGACGTGGTTCTGGTTCAGGCGTGATACAGGCCTTTTTTGACAGTTAGGGATGTTTCATCCAAAGGTCGTTCGCACCGGCTTCCTAGTATCACGGTCGGTAGGGTACATCACCTTTTATCTGATCTTGAACTTCACGTTTTTACCTCTTAGACTGGAATCCTGATGTAATCGATATTCGTGAACAGTTTCCAACAGCTCTTAGTTCTTCCCTATCTATTGCCGAGCAAATGGATATTGCCAATCCAAGTGTTAAAGGTATCGACCAAGTCGTTACTACCGATTTTATCGTGGATTTGCAAATGCAAGGGCGGACTATACGGAAGGCAATTTCGGTAAAGTATACTGATGAGTTGGATAGTCCCCGTACGATTGAAAAATTAGAACTCGAGCGTCGCTTCTGGGAAGAGAAACACATCCCCTTCTGTATTGTCACTGAACTGGAGATTCCAAAACTTTTTGCTAAAAATGTCCAATGGTTTCAGCCCTATCTTACTGCCCATAGTTTTAAGCCCAACGAAACCCTAAATAACGTGCCTTGGCGTATTGATCTTTGACGACACCATCCAGGAAAAGCCGTACACCGACGAGAACGAATTGGTGTGTTGGCACTTTGACCACACCAAAGGCCGGTCGGTCAAGGGCATCAACCTCCTCAACTGCCTTTACCATGCCGACAGCGTCTCGATGCCGGTGGCTTTCGAACTGGTGCGCAAGCCCTATCTTTACAGCGACTTGGCAACCAAGAAGGTGAAGCGCAAAAGCGTGTAATGATTTAATTAAACCGGACACATCTAGAGACAGATTTATAATGTCATAAGAGGTGGACATGAATAATCAAATAAAGCGACCCAACCCTAAATTCACATTAGAATTTAAACAAGATGCGGTCAAGTTAGTTACTGAAAAAGGCTATACCCATCAACAAGCGGCAGATAGCCTGGGTATTTCGTTGAGTGCGATAGGCCGTTGGTCGAGGGCAGAACGAGGGCCTACAAATCCCTCTAGCACCAAGACGGCCACCTTGAACTTAGCGGATCAAGCTGAATTGCTGCGGCTACGCAAAGAGATCGAACAGCTGCGCATGGAGCGTGAAATCATAAAAAAGGCCGCTGTCTTCTTTGCCAAAGAAATCGGATAAAGTACGGTTTTATTCGTGAGCAACAGAAGACTTATCCAGTTACCGTATTATGCCGCGTGATGGAAGTGAGTAGCAGTGCCTTTTATACTTGGCTTAAAACGCCAGGGGATAGCGAGAAAGCACAGCGAAAAGCCGCGCTTGAGGCCAAAGCCAGCCAGCTTTTCGAAGACCATAGGCAAACCTACGGCTATCGGCGGCTATCCGATGCGCTGGGCAAAGCGGGCATAAAATCGGGGCATTACCAAGTGCGCCATTTAATGGCCCGGTTGGGCTTGAAAGCCCGCTATCCCAAACGTTTTAAAGTGACCACTGACAGCAACCATAACAAGGCGATATCGCCCAACAGTTTGGATCGACAATTTGAGGCGAAAGCCCCTAACCAAGTCTGGACAACCGATATCACCTACATCTGGACGCTTGACGGTTGGCTGTATTTAGCCGTTGTTATTGATTTGTTTTCCCGACAAGTGGTGGGCTGGGATATCGCTGACCACATGCGGACTTCGTTGTGTGTCAGTGCATTACAAATGGCTTTTTGGCGCAGAAAACCAAAGCCTGGTTTGCTCCACCACTCGGATCGGGGTAGTCAATACGCCAGTCATGACTACCGTAAGCATTTGTCGATTATGAAAATGGAGCAGAGCATGAGTCGCAAAGGCAATTGTTGGGACAATAGCCCGACAGAACGGTTTTTTAGAAGCCTTAAACACGAACAATTGAATTATGAAAAATTTAGGACTAAAACATCAGCCAAGCTCAGTGTTATTGATGTGTCGCTTTTTACAACGGCAAACGATCTCATTAAAACACGGTTATCAATCCCCGTTGCAATATGAACGGGATTTTGAGAGTGTTTACGTAAAGATACATATATATTTCCGTTGGTACTCTAGGAAGGTAGTTGAATTAGTCAGGGCTACCCACAGCTTGATGGAAGCATTG
>NZ_JBEBKJ010000137.1:0-5206 GCF_040079455.1 Methyloglobulus sp.
TGCCAATAATATGAAAAAAATAGCCGTTTTATTTGTTAGGGTCATTGTGGTTTACTTTTTCCTTAATACAGCGTTTATGGGGATCAGTCATAACGGTGTCTTGTACGCGCAAAGCCATACGCCCAAAAAAGGGTTTGTCACGTTGCAGGAACATGAGCAGCTTAAGCAGGAAATGAAAACACTTAAGATGCAGATGCAAACACTTTTAAAAAACCCGCCATCGTCGATTTCGGCGACAACTAAGCCCGTTTCTACGGCGACTTCATCTCAAGCAAGCAAAACTGAACTTACCAAGACAAAACAGGCATCAACAGCGAATACGCCGGCATCAGCGGACAAGAATTCATCTCGAGCAAGTACCCAAAAAAATACCCCTACTGACCGTGGCGCTAGTTTAGCTGAGGGGGATCGCAAAAAAGAAGCCATAGAAGCAAAACGACAGTTAGATGTGTTTTTGCGTAGTCAAAAATTATTATTTAAAAAAGGCGAGCTTCAGACTGAGTTGGATTTAGTTTATGCAAAAGATAATGGAGGAAGTACAATACTTGGTAGTAATCCTTCTGTTATAGTGCCAATTCAAGCTAATCGTTCAGCAGGGGCGACTGCTATTTCGCGTTACGGTCTCTTGGATAATGTTGAGTTCGATCTTACTGTTCCCTTCAGTTACGTTGAGCGGGATTTTCTTGGTTTAGCGCATCAAGAGCGTACCGGCTTGGGTGATATCGGCCTAGGCCTTCGTTATGCGGCTTGGAGGGAGGACGGTACATTACCGGACATCATTTTGAATTTAAACGGTACCGCACCCACTGGCGATAGATCAAATAACTTATTAGGCAGCGGTTCCGGAAGTATCGGTACTTCGGTGACAATGGTTAAAACCCTAGATCCGGTGGTGCTTTTCGGAAATCTCGGCTATGCAACATCCGTAGGCGTTTCTGGCAGCGATGAAATTCCTTACTCGCTCGGCATGGGTTTTTCATTGAATGATAGGGTCAGTTTTTCCATGAGCATGGCTGGTTCATCTTCGTTAAACCGTTCTACAGGCACGACCTCTCTTCTGGATTCATCAGGTAATCTTGTGAAACGTTCAATTACAGTCTCTAGCCAAGACATTAACACGATGCAATTTAGTTCAACCATACAAATAAAGAAGAACCTGTCGGTTGAACCTTTTGTGAGTTTCGGCCTAACGAAAGAATCACCAGATTTTGCTGTGGGCATACGCTTGCCTTATCGGCTTGATGGGAAATATCCCTTACCTTTCTAGCTAACAAAAAGTCTGTATTTGCCGTCGCTGGCGAGAGTTCAGGTCAAAAGGCTTAAGCGGTTGTTGTCAATTGGGGTGTAAATAATACTAACCCCAATAAGTTCTCATTGTTACCTTCTCCAAAGGGAGAAGGCTAGGATGAGGGGATTTATATAACAACTTTTTGGGATTGGTATGACGCTAAAAACTAGGAGCTGTTCTCAATTAACCATAACCTATTGAACTTAAAGAATTTTCAAAATATCAATTATTTTATAATACATTGATTTTTATTAAAAAATACCTTCTATAAAACTTAGGGGGCTTTGCGAATTGGTCATCAACCCCTCGCTGCCCACAGTCAAGAAATAAGGAATTAAAAAACATGTTTTTTAATTCCTTATAAACAGCGAATGCCGGAGTGCAAACCTAGGCTTGTACTCTGGGTGAAAGGGGTCTCAACGCTTAACTGTGGGCAGTGCATCAATCCCTGGAAGCGAAAACGGCCACGCCGTTCCATTTCCCACAACCCACGTCAAGACCAAATCCAAGCCCTATTCTAATACCAGCACAACACAACTTAATGACTAATAATACCAATCCCAAAAAGTTGTTATATAAATCCCCTCATCCTAGCCTTCTCCCTTTGGAGAAGGTAACAATGAGAACTTATTAGGATTGGTATAACAGGGCTTATTCGGCACGAGATATAACTCTCAGCTCATTTTACCTTGGCCTAAGTAATACCAATCCCAATAAGTTGCTATACGAATCCCCTCATCCCAGCCTTCTCCCTCTGGAGAAGGTTTCAATGAGAACTAATTGGGATTGGTATAAGTTACTTAGGTCAATACCATTAAAAATCAAGCACAAAGACATCAACCGCTTTATTAGTATCACCGGCAACCAGATTGTTAGCCATGGAAAAATACGCCACATGATGTCCGTCGGTACTCATCGTAGGCAGAAAACTGTGATTATTTCCCCGGACGCCTCGTGAACTGGCGCTGACCAGGTAGGTTGCGTTAGTCACTTGGTCTTGGATGAAGACATTGCCCACGTTGTCTTGCGTAGTGGCATTAAACGCCAGAAAATGTCCATCGCCACTGATGCTGGCGTTACCACTACCGTCGTCCGTCGGCAAGCCTGGAACGTCGGCAATAGCATAAGTTATTTGTCCATTAAACACGTTATAGATGAGGGTTTTGGTAAAGCTGGTACCTCCTGCAAACCCAGCAAAAGGATTTGCAGTCGCAACAAACACCGCGAATTGGCCATTGGCGCTGATCTTAGCATCGATTCCACCCAGGTACATGGGTGTGTTACCAATGGTGATATCATTTGTGAGACTAATTGTCTGCCCAGAAAAGTTGTCATGGACAAAGGCATCCCAACCCCTCTTTTTGTCGTTAGCGACTAAATTTTCTGAGAGGGATGTGAAAGCAACAAACCGACCATCGCCGCTAATAGTAGCCGAACCAGCACCACTATATTGGTCGCCTTGGCCGCCTTTGCTGCTGACACTGACCCGTTTTGTTGTTCCAGCCGTAAGGTCACGGACGAAAATATCGCTGACACCGTTGGTATCGCCTGGCACAAGATTGTCAGCAAAGGATTCAAAAACCACAAAGCGACCATTTGCGCTAATACTGGCCTTATTGGAACCAGCATTACCCTGAATCTCCTTGGAACTGACACTGACTAGGCTGGTGGTATGCATTGCATTGTCGTGGATTAAGACATCATTTTGGTTATTGGTATCACCTTTGGCGAGCGAGTCAACCCAGCTTTCAAATACCACGTAGCGACCATCGGCACTCATACTGGGAAACATGCCAGGACCTGCGACACCCTTGGAGCTAACGCTCACCCGCGTGGTTTTTTGGGTTTTGCGATCATGAAAATAGACAGCCTCAGCATCTTTCACGCCGCCAGGAACTAGATTGCTTGAAGTTGAACCAAAAGCGACAAAACGGCCATTGGCGGAAATGCTCGGACTAGATGAGGTTGATGCGCCACGGTTAGCCTGTCCACCAAAGGATTTGACACTTACCCGCGTCGTTTGGGCATTAGCAATACCGCACATTGCATTCAACAACAGGCCTATAAATAAACAACAATATGTCCTTGATAACGATTGATTTTTTGTAGTCATTTTTATTCCTTCACGTAGCTAAAGTTTAAAAAATATGTCATCGTGTAATGGTGGTGCTAAATGGATGCTTTAGAATCCACAATACCCCTGCTTGCGCATCACATCAATCAGCCTTAAACAAATAATCATATTAACGGCAAAGTCATGCGTATTTTCTATAGTACATAGAAAATTGCAGAATTGCGATAATAAATTGATTTCCCACTTGGTTAAAGCTCTGCCGAACAGTGCCAGTTGCCAAACCTAAGGGTTGTTATTATCGCAATCAGAATCAATCGCTTATTCTTCGTACATTTATAAATCATCCTTATAGTAAATAAGGAAGGATAAAAAATGAATCTAGAATTTCGGTAGAATTGCGGGAAATGGAGGGCGAATGCAACCCTGTACTATATAACCCTGCATTCAAGAAACATGCCGTGCAGATTTATGACGCTGGTTAAGACTTGTGACCCAGTAGTACTGTTCGGAAATCTCGGTTATTTAACAACCTTGGGCGTTTCCAACAGGGACCAAATATCCAATACTCTTTTCACTGAATGATCGGGTTAGTTTTTCAATGAGCATGTCAGGTGCGGCAGCGATTAGCGGTACTGAATCGACATTAAACAAGAAAAAGGTCGCCTTCCCACGGAAAGTATTCTCTCCCATTTTCAGGCGGCAACTAATCTAAACCAGCGATTGTTAAATAGCGAAATGCTGGTTAACAGACCCAATCCAACTACGAACATTGATAGCGCGCTCGGTAACGGGACACTAGAAACAGTAAACCCAGAATCAATCGGATTAAAAGTAATTGGGTCAAGAATATCGAAAGCTTGATTTCCAGGAATCCCTGAGCCTAAAAAATTGAATGACACTGAGAACCCCTTTAGCGCGGTTTTCGGCGCAATGCCCGAAACAAGCGCAAGCGAATCGTAAAATCCATCTGATGGCAACACAGTATCTGGCTGATTAACTACCACATCCCACCCGCTTGGCGTGTGTCCAACAGCAAGATTGCTATATTCGCTACCCGCAAAGTAAATTGAAAGCTCTTCTATATTGCCCGACAATGCACCGTTACTTACGGTGTAGGAATATTCCCAACGATTACCACCGATATGATTAGTCTCATAGCTGATGGTAGCGGCCTCCCCACGTATCATGAAACCAAAGAAAACCAGCATAAAATAGAATACATGACGCATTTTCATCCTCCCACTTAAAATAAAAAAGCATTTTTGATAAATACGTTTATAAAGTTAAGTTACTTTGACTTTTAAGAAAGCCTTAATAATTACAGTCTATTAAGATCTATTTTTCACCTTAATTATAACACTTTAGATACGGGTTTCCATTTTAACGTCGCGATTGAACGAACACTCTGGTTGGCAACAATATTCCATAAGGGGATCTCTATTAATTAAATTTTGAGCGCGTCCTATATATTTCAATAACATATATGGGGATCTCTAATAATCCCCTCTCCCTCTGGGAGAGGGCTAGGGTGAGGGAAATGACCACTTGATTTTAAAGCCCTCATCCCAACCTTCTCCCAAAGGGAGAAGGGGCTTTTTGAATTTTTAGAGGTTACCATATTTCTAAAAATACTGAAAAAAGCAATTATTATAGGTTTCCATAGGGTGTCGCGTTATTAAAACCCTGAGAGTGTTTACGTAAAGATACATATATATTTCCGTTGGTACTCTAGGAAGGTAGTTGAGTTAGTCAGGGCTACCCACAGCTTGATGGAAGCATTGACCATGAACTCCTTTTTAGAAACCACCTTGGTGCGACGCGTCATCCGCCCCAAATGATGTCGC
>NZ_JBEBKJ010000138.1:0-5127 GCF_040079455.1 Methyloglobulus sp.
GTTTGGGCTAGGTTCTTCCAGGACATAGGCTATTGCTCGAACTTGAATAAAGGCTTATTTTACCCATTTTGGGGCTTGAGGTCGTGCAAAGGTCTCATTCTGATATATAGGATATGCCGACGCAAGAAGCAAATCAATCGCGAACTAAAATGTGGATACAAACACATTGTGTGGATGCCACATTCACCCCACCAAAACGGTGTACTTTCTGAAAGCAAAACTGGAAGTGTGACCAAGCCATTTCTGAGATACCAACACAGACAATTATTTATGACTCTTTGGCAATCACGGAGAAATTACTGCCATCAGAAATGGACATTGATGTTAGGAGAAGGCATTTACAAATTCAAATTGCACTTATTGAAATTGGGCTTCAACTTGGCTTTAGAACATGGATTGCACATAACGATAAAGGCTTTCAGTATGGAGAAAAGAAAGTAGGTGAGTTAGAGGGGGTTATTGCTAGGCTTTCGGATGAACGAGTGCTTGCATCTTATGAAGAAGCTAGAGTAGCGGCTAATCTGATTGACTGTATTTGGTTCAAAAATGGTAAGTTGATGCCAGCAGTAATGGAGGTTGAGCAAAGTACTGGCGTTACAAGCGGACTTACCCGAATTAAAAAATTCCAAGATTTAGGGCCACGTCTTGCTAATATTCGCTGGGTAATTGTTGCTGCGGATGAAGATCGTGAGGAGGTAATTCGTAAAGCCAACACTTTGCAATTTCAATCGCTTAATACAAAGTATTTTTCATACTCGGCGGTTGAAGAGTTATATAGCTTGTGCAAGAGACGCAAGATTTCGAATAAAGCAGTGAACGAGGAGTTTTTAGATTGTTTCATTGAGCCGTGTTTAACAACGTTGCCACTTAACTAAGTGCTAGCTATAAGTTACAGATAACAAAGACCTATTTTCCATTATTATTTCTTAATCAACGTAACCAAACGGGCTTTATCATCAATATTGACTTGATACCGCCCCAAAACACTCATCCCCAACAACTTATTTTCCCCTAACAATTGGTCTGCAATAAAAGCCACTTCGACATTTTCTAGGGTTTCCCCGGCAATTTTCAATTCCTGCAACAGGCCAATTTTTGCGTCGGCCATGCCATTGGCGGTTTGCATTTTTCCTAGGGTAAATTTACTGTCGGTAAGGCCTAATTGGTCAATCATGGATTCTGGTAAGACCACCAAATCTGCGCCAGTGTCGATGACCATATCCACGGTTTGCCAAATCCTGCCATCGCCTGAAAGGGCAACTGAAACGGTGAAGTGATTGCCTTGGGGACTGGTTGGCAACACGATACGGTTGTCTTTATGTTTTTGCTTTTTATTGATGATGACGATGCGCTCAATCTTTCCTTTAGTACTTCGGCTGACGATGTGATTGTATGATGCAAAAAGCTGTTTGATTTGTTGCTCTAAGCTGCCACTGGTCAGGACTTTTTCTGCATTTTGGATGCGTTCCAGGCCAGTGATCTGGATTTTATTCTGGTTTTGTAACGCCTGTATTTGGGCAAACAAATCATCTTTATCTTCCGCATGTGCGCTTAAAGCAATCAACACTAAGAAAGAAGTGATTAAAAAAAGCAGATGTTTTCTAATAAGGATGAGGGGGTTGATTGATACCATTCGTTTTAAGCCATTCAGGGGGTTGATTGATACCATTCGTTTTAAGCCATTCAGGGTGTTGCTGTTTACTTACATTAACATACAAAACACTTCCATAGACCAGTCTTTGATTAACTACTGGGGCTTTGGACACCAATTATTTCCCTCAACACCGAGGTAGCGTAACTGCCACCAGGCAAGGTAAAGTGGAGTTGTAAGGTCGTCTGATTGCTGAACCGCCATTCCAGATCTTCCACATTCACCCGTAAAGCGCGTCGGGCTTTTTCTACGCCAGTAGCAACCAAGCCCTGAGCCAGCTCGCCATAACCATCGACAATACGTCGTTCAATAGCGAGTGCATCCCCAGACACATCAACTTCGCCCTTGCCCCATAATACGCCTGTTGGATGGATGGTTTTGGCTTCAAGTCGGCGCAGAATTTCCGCATCCTGCAATTGCGATTTAAAAGTGCTATTCGAATTGTCGAATATAAAGGTATCGCCGGAAAGCGCCTTGTTCCAGCTTCCTGTGGTGACTCTTTCACTTAGAATCTGATTGAACAAATACGAGCGGGAAGCCGATAGATACAGGCTGCGCTGTTCTCGTTTTATTTTGTCGCCCCTAAACATCGCCAAGGCTTTATTGACATTCTGTCCTTGGTTGCCAAAACGCTGTTCACCGTAATAATTGGCAATGCCATTGGCTTTGATTAGCCCTAACTGCCCAATGGTTTTTGCCTGATCGCCTTGCCAGTCACGAATGGTGATTTCAAACCGGTTACCCGACAAGACACCGCGCTTTAATTTACGGGCATGACGTACTGTGTGCAGCACCTTCATATTGTCGGTTGTCAGTGCCATCCAATCAGGTTCGGATTTACCAGGCAGCCAAACGCTAAACCATTGGGTCGTCACCGCATGACGGTCTTTCAGTCCGGCATAGCCAATATCACGCTGGCGCACATTGACAAACCGAGCTAATTGGCGGACAACATAGTCGGTATTTTCGCCAGTTTTCTGTATTTGCAAAAAGACATGCTCACCTTCGCCGGAAGGCTCAAAAGCAAGATTTTCATCGACGATAAAATCTTCCGGTACGGTGCGGATTTTGCCGACACCTGATGGCGAACCGTAAACAAAAGGCCAAATAGGGATTTCAATATTCATCGAGGGTTAAAAATAATATTCGTTTCTAGTGGAATTACAGCGAGGATTTCGATTTTTATTTTCTTTAGTGCTATTCTTAACATCGTACTTAAATCTTAAGGTATAGATGCTTTTCTAAAAACACAAATACCCTTTAGAATTGCCTTCTGTTTATTAAGTAAAAATTTTTTTATTTCAATATGTTACAACATACCCTCAAATTTCAATATCAGGTTTCTAGCGTTCAGAAACCTCATTGGGAATAGCGACTATCACTCTTCTTTCGCAGTAGCTTAGCTAATTTAAAACTCAAAAATTAAAACAGGGTGTTACATCATGATAAACAATAGCCGAATCCTGATTGTCGATGATGTGATCGATAATATCAGAGTTGCCATGAACATCCTGAAGGAAGATAGCTACGAATTTTCGTTTGCTCAGAACGGCACAGAGGCATTGCGCCTAATCTTCGATGATACCGAACCATTTGATCTGATTTTATTGGATATCATGATGCCTGGGTTCAATGGCTTTGAGGTTTGCCAAAAATTAAAAGAAAACATCAAAACTGTAGAAATCCCTATTATTTTTTTAACTGCAAAAACCGATGTCGAAGCCATTACCAAAGCTTTTGAAGTGGGCGGCGTTGATTACATCAGCAAACCCTTTCATGCTAACGAACTGTTAGCTAGAGTTAAAACCCATCTGGAACTTTACCATGCCAGGAATCTATTAAAAAAACATAATCTTTATCTAAAATCCAAAAGCAAGTTTGAAAAGCAACGTTTATTGTCCGAACTGGAGGATAGCCAAAAAGAATTAATTTTTATCTTGGCCGAATTAATGGAGGCCACTTCCGATGAAACTGGCAAACATATTAAGCGGATAGCGGAAAGCTCCGCGTTAATGGCCAAATACCATCCCACTTTGAATGAAGGTGATGTGGAAACGCTTTATCACGCATCACCGATGCATGATATCGGTAAAATGACTATTCCAATGGAAATTTTGCATAAACCTGGTCTACATAGCGAGGAAGAATTTTCCATTATGAAGAGACACACCTCGAATGCTTACGAGTTACTGTCGCATTCTAAGCGTAACCTGCTTAAAGCGGCTGCCATTATCGCTCATGAACATCACGAAAAATGGAATGGCAAAGGCTATCCTCGCGGTTTAAAAGGTGAGGAAATTCATATCTACGGGCGTATTGTGGCGTTGGTGGATGTATTCGATGCCCTAACGCATAAACGCCACTATAAAGAAGCCTGGGAAACAAACGATGCTGTCAAGTACATCATAGATCATCGCGAAACCCAGTTCGACCCCGAATTAGTCGACATTTTCGAAACGCATCTGGATGAGTTTATTGCCATCGCAAAATCTAAGTGAACGGTACGTAGCTATTAAATGGATGGTAATTTCTCCTGTTCGCTAAGCTCTCGCAACGCTGTTAGCAACAGAGTGTTAAGGCTCTGTGCATCGGTTACACTCATTTTTCTTTTTCTCCCAACAATCTTGTTTGCGAATGAACATTCTTCAAAGCTAGACCCCGTTAGCATTCAACTGAACTCGCAGCACACCTCCCAGTCTGCCGACTATGATGCAGCGATTGAAAAAAAATCTAATGGTACTACCGTACCTTTAACTCCAGAGGAAAAAACCTGGATTCATGACCATCCGGTGGTTCGCTACGGTGGTGAAAAAGAATGGCCGCCCTATGATTTTGTGGATGAAGACGGCAAACATACCGGACTTAGCCGAGATATGTTGGAATTAATCGCCAAGTACAGCGGCTTAAGCTTTCAGCCTGTCGTCGCTAATTGGGATGAATTGTTGGCGAAAACAAAAGCGCATCAAATCGATCTGTTGCCGGTGCTTTATGATCCTGAAGATCGCCACGATTACCTCAAGTTTACCCAGCCTTACCAGACGGCACTGACGTATTTTTTTATTCATGACGCGGTTCAAGCCAAAACATTCGACGAATTAAACAATAAAACTTTAGCTATACCTAAGGGCTATGGTCAAATTGAGCAGATAAAAGAACGGTTTCCAAAGCTTAAGATACTGGAAACAGACAATCTTGAAGATGCAGTTCACGCCGTCCTCGAAAGAAAAGCGGATGTGTTATATGACAATTATTCCGTCATTAGCTATTTGTTGAAACAATACAATATCAGCGTTATCCGGCCTTTTAAATCGATGCCCACTGGTGAAACTCAAAAGCTGGCGATGGCCGTTCGCACAGATTTGCCCGTGTTGTTATCGATTGAGACCTTTGCACAAACAGCAGAAACTCCGGCTGACTGGTCAAAAGCCGATTTTTTTGAATTGGCATTCACCTTAATGGGCGGTATTCGGCTGAAA
>NZ_JBEBKJ010000139.1:0-4893 GCF_040079455.1 Methyloglobulus sp.
TCGCATTCAAAGTTAGGCTATCAATCCCCGTTGCAGTTTGAGCGGGATTTTTATAAGAAGGCTGTCTAAAAAAGTGTCCGGTTTATATTGACCATTACAAAACTCAGCGGTAGACAAATGAGGCACAAAAAATGAATTTACCAATCCTGCGTTGTTGGCAGGATTGTGGGTCTTCCTCCCTATGCCATGAAATCATGGAGTCATATTCCCAAGAGGAACTGAACCGATTGAAAGTCGCTGCTCGAAAAATTCTATGAAAAATCGTGTAGATACCTATGCCCTTAATGGCATAGGTGCTGTATATTTGTTGCGAAGAGCTTCTGGGGTTGGTTCTTTTTTGGTTTTCCTTGGTTATGGAGATTGCTCTTAGTCAATATCGGCTAGAGCGGCAAGATTATTCTATTATCATACAGTTCTTAGGTGCTTTTACTCCTCTATAGCCACAGGTAATGGGGTAGCGTCTATCCCTGCCAAAGGCTTTTGAGGTAATACGAATGCCGGGCGGTGATTGCCTACGTTTATATTCGTTCCTATCTACGAGATTAATCGCCCTGGCGACGTGTTCAGGGCTGAAACCGGCGGCTATGATTTCACTGGCGGATTGATCCTTTTCCACGTAACGTTCCAGTATTGCATCTAATAGCTCGTAGGGCGGTAAAGAGTCTTCATCAACCTGGTCTGGTGCAAGTTCAGCCGACGGTGGGCGGGTAAGGACACGTTCCGGAATGACGGGCGATAACTCATTACGGTAACGTGCGAGCTGGTACACCAACATCTTAGGTACGTCTTTGACAGGCGCAAAGCCGCCAGCCATATCACCATATAACGTGGCGTAACCAACGCTCATTTCGCTTTTGTTGCCGGTGGTCAGCAGCAATTTACCTTGTTTGTTGGACATCGCCATCAGGATAATCCCTCGGCAACGTGCCTGAATATTTTCTTCGGTGGTATCTTTTTTCGTACCAGCAAAAACCTCTGCTAACATGCCCGTAAAAGCATTGACGGCGGGTTCTATAGGGATAGTATGGTATTTAACGCCCAAAGCGTCTGCTTCCAGCACAGCATCTTCGTTGCTCATCCCTTGGGTATAGCGGGATGGCATGAGGACGGCTTCGACTTTATCGCTCCCTAACGCATCAACTGCGAGCGCCAATACCAAGGCGGAATCTATGCCGCCAGATAAGCCTAAAATTGCGCCGCCAAAGCCGTTCTTCCGTACATAATCTTTTATGCCCAACACCAAGGCATGATACGCGCTGGCGGTTTTGTCATATAACGGCACACATCTGCCTGGTACGGGTTTATTGTCGATAATTTCAACTAAGCCAATGCGTTCTTTAAACTCTTCGGCGCGATAGACGATTTCGCCCTGGTCGTTTGCGACAAATGAAGCGCCATCAAAAATCAATTCATCCTGACCGCCAATTTGGTTGACGTAAATCAAAGGAATTTTTGCGGTTTTGACTTGAGAGTAGATAACCGCTTCGCGCTGATGAATTTTACCTAGATTAAACGGTGACGCATTCAAGGTCAGCAATAATTCTGCACCGGCTTGTTTGGCCGCATCAATGATGCCTTTTTGCCAGACATCTTCACAAATGGTCAAGCCAATAAAACTGCCATTAAACTCAAATACACACGGCTGATTGCCAGCAGTAAAGTAGCGCCGTTCATCAAATACCCCATAATTAGGTAATGCTTGTTTCCGATAACATGCGAGCGTAACGCCTTGGTGCAACACGATTGCGCTGTTATACAGCCTGCCATCCTCCGCGAGTTCAGGAAACCCTACTACTAAAGCAATATCACTTACGTTTTCGGCGATGTAGTGGATGGCATTATTGGCTTCTTCGATAAAGTCGGCACGAAAAAGCAGGTCTTCTGCGGGATATCCGGTAACGATAAGCTCAGGAAAAACAATCAGTTCCGCACCTAACTCTTCACGAGCATGGCTTGCGGCATTGATGATGTTATCAACATTGGCAGCTATGTTGCCGACCAGGAAATTGATTTGGGCCAGCGCTATTTTTAGGGATGGTAATGACATTCAGCTAGTTTCAAGTCTATATGACGGGCGGGGAGAACTTATGCGTGATAGCTTTAAGGGGGAATCTCTAAAAACTCCTTCTCCCTCCGGGAGAAGGTTGGGATGAGGGATTTAAAAGCAAACATTTACAACCCTCATCCTAGCCCTCTCCCAGAGAGAGGGGATTTTTAGAGACACCCTTGATTATAAGCCTATTTTTCAACTAAGTAGGGTCGATTTTTGATCCTTTGTTTTAGGGGATTCTTTTTGTGGTGTGTATGAGTCAGAATTGCTGAATTTATTTGTTATTCTGTTCTGAATCCCGCTGTATCTCTCTTGCTTGGCTCAAAAATAAGGTAAAATGCCCTGACAATAGAATCTATCCATGCGTCTGAAAAAAAGAGCCGTTATTATTGGATTGGGTATGCCTACATTCCCATAATTTTGAGTAATTTTATCAATTTTTATTTAGCTGTGGGCTGTTCCGACTCAACGCCTGTCATTATAGGCGGGGGGGCTGCTGCGGCAGGAAAGTTGATAGTTTGCATTTCTTCGTATTTTTTCTTCTGCTTGGGTGTTAAAACGGCATCAAGGTGGACCTGCCTTTTTTTACTAATGTCTCTGATCTCTTTCCTTAACGCTTGAATTTTATCGTGGGTCTCTGTAAACACCTTATTTAGTTCTTGGGTTTGTTTTTCATTAAGGCTCAACGCCGACTTTAACGATGCCACGTATGGATCGATTTTATCGGCGGCCACAGCAAGCTTGTTAGTTAATATTCCGAATAGTATTATCAGTGCTACTGCTTGCAATATTTTCATAGGTTACCTCATATTATCAACAAATAATTATTAAATTGAGATTAGTTGAATGCCAAGTTGCCACCAACATGTTTTATTTTTGTTAGTAGCCACGATTATAGAATAGCGCGCTCGGTCTTTCATTAAAATTATCTACAATAAATAGCGCAATATTTAACATTGCAATACCCAGCGATCATTCTTCCTCTAGCAAATCGTCAGCTAATATAGCTTGGGTTGGTATGGTCACAAATGAGTAAAGTGTGACCGAAAAAAAACCCGTCCTAATAAATCAGGACGGGTAACTAAACACCCTATTTTTCTAATTTTGCTTAGAATGGTTGAGGTTTTACATTTCTGATGTACAACGTTCCTGTTTGATCGAAGCCGTCAGCATCGTTAAATCCTTTCGTCCAAATTTCTATTTGACAAGCTGCAGTAGACTTGTCTGAGAACAAACGGTCTTTCACAAAATGTGTTTTGCCGATATTGCCATCAGAACGGGTAGCGGCTGAACGTTGCCACCATTTGTCTTGAGGAATGGTGTTCTTGCTAACAAATTGCAAGCCCCAGTCATAGATGACCGGTACCGAAGAACAACCATATATGCAGGAGGAGCGAACCATAGGATCAGTCCTGTAAAAGTCCTTAATTACCCCGCCTGTTAGCTTGTCAAAATTACCATTAACATTCTTAACATCGAAGTTACCGGATTGAACCATCATTTGCCCCGTTCTATTGTACCGTGCTATGGTACTGTATACAGGGAGGCTGCTACCAGCAAAAACATTTGTACCTAAACCAGTTACGTTATAGACGGTTCCTGGTGGTTGTAGCACAGGCATTCCTTGCGCCACATCCAAATGGAATTGAGGGTTACCACCGGAGCTAACATCAACTCCACCAGAACCGTCAAGGTCTACGAGTACGCTGAGATTCCAAGGACTCTTAGCCGCAGCAGCGGCACAGCCACCTTGATAGATAACGGCCTCAGCTTCCTGTAGCACACCTTCAAGTGCTGCAAAAGCGGCTTTTTCACTGGTAAACATATTAGGGGACGACGATCTACCCAGCGGTCCAGATCCATAGGGTGATGGAGGTGCTGGTGGGCCAGCGCTTACAGTAAATGCGGTACCCATTAAAATGGCTGAGACCAAAACGGTGTATTTTGTTTTCATAAGTTTTCTCCTGGTATATATCTAATTAACAAGCCCAATCAGGCTTGTGTTTGTGTGGACTCACGCCCACCCCACCTTAATACTAGCGTCTTAAAGGCATCCAATTCGCTAGTTAATTTGGGTAGATAGAAGTTCTCTACCTGGAACAGATGTTACATAAAAATTACGGGATTTTCTGTGGAGGAATACTTATAAAAATGGGTAATGGTTCTCTTTACATATCTTTTATTTTGTGCCTTGAAGCCGTTGGCGGATTCAGCTCCGAAGTGCAATCCCAGTTATCATGCGACCTTTGGCAAAGTATCAGCAAAAAAGACCAAATGGGGTGTTTGTAATGAAACGTCTTGCGATGGCACTGGTTGAGTTTTTCATGGCCTGCAAACTCTTTGCCGTTATCTGCGGTAATGTTAGCGTCCTGTCCAAATAGGGTTTTAACTGCATTATGGTTAGTTGAGGGACGAATCATTGCCAGCTTATTCAATAGCCCATTGCTTGAACGCCGAAGGGCATTGGTTTGCTGCCATGATAGATCTTTTATTTGCGCCCAATATTTCAGCGATCAAGTTTCAGAGAAAATAGCGAATTTGTTTGGGTTGCTAGGGACTGTTCTCAATTAGCGATAACTTATTGAATATAAATAATTATAATAAAGTTGGTTGTTTTTTAGCCAATTGATTTATATTGAAATTTACTTTAATTGAGAAGAGTCCCTAATGTATGAGTAAAAAAACGGCAAATGGAAAATCACTGGATCTAGGGTGTGGCAATAATCTGCGAAATCCATATAAGGGGAGACCTTTGCACAAACAGCAGAAACTCCGGCTGACTGGTCAAAAGCCGATTTTTTTGAATTGGCATTCACCTTAATGGGCGGTATTCGGCTGAAATA
>NZ_JBEBKJ010000140.1:0-4776 GCF_040079455.1 Methyloglobulus sp.
GGGTAAGTCATGCGTACCATTAACCATCGTAAAGTTGTGTGTAGCAGATCCTAGCGAACGGCTATTTTTTAGTAATGTAATTAAGTTAGAACTGGCCCGTGGAGTTGCGGTGCGGTCTATTGACCCTAATTCTAAAGTATGGATGAGTATTGTGACGCTCTTGGTACAAGTCTTCACTGGCTATTCCAAAGTTTTCCGTGATATCCATTAACCAGATAAAAAAGTAAAGCGGGCAATCATCATTGACTACCCGCTTTAGCTGTATAAACCGAGGTGAAATTAAATTGATTCGGCTCTATTTTGACCGCTCAATTAATATCAAGCCCCATTAGGTTATAAAATGGAGCAGATTACAGGTCAACTAGCAAATCAAAGTCCGCTGTTGTATTTATTGCCCCATTTGTCTGAGTATGAACTCCACCAGCACCACGGCAATGAAATTCCATATTGTAATTGACTACAGCAGATGCCGATTTTTGTACAACAATACTATAAATCCCAGCGCCGCCATTAACCGTAGCAAACGCACTGCCCCCAGAAATAAGATCGCCGACTAAAGAGCCGTCATTATTAGTGACGTCAGTGGCAAAAGCAGTCCGAGACGTGCCTTAGATACACTGACCCTGACCAGCGGGGTTGTAGCCGATGCCGCACCATACCCTCTCACCCTAGCTTGCAAATTAGTCGGGCTACCGCTTGGGCAACTCACTTGGTACAGGTCGTAAGCCATAGTCGATATTGTTGGCAATATCTCGGAAAGGCTATGGGCAGATGCGTTCCCAATATATCCTGTTGACAACACCATAACTGCTACTAAAGCGGATTTCTTAAGTTTTATTTGTTGCATTTTAAGCTCCTCCTGTTAAGGAATATTTGCTTCTAATTATGATACATCCCATAATTGTCGGCTGGTGGGTGCTAGACGGAATTGCTTCGCTACCCGGCAAAACGTTCCTGGCCTTGCGCTAACAAGACCAGGAACAAGGATTCCCTGTCATTACTGCAACTTCCCCATTCTGTTGATTGCTGAGGGAAGCCAGATAAGGCCACCAGCAATCCTGTTGTTTTTTGATTGGCAAAAACCGTTTGCCAATCTGTAACGCATTATCTTTTCCATTATTCCGGTATGGATAGCTTTGCACATACCATCCATGGCACTGGATACCCGCACCGTTCCCGGCGGGTATGACGAATTTGAATGCAACATTAATTTCCCTTGCCCTGAGTGTTAAGCTCTTCCAGCCTGGATGCGGCGTAATCGCGTATCATCGGGTCTTTATCCGCCAACGCCTGTTGTAGTAAAACGCTATCGTTACCGGCATTGTCCACGGCCATCATCCTTACGTTGGCATCGGTGTCACTCAGTGCTTGCCTGAGTTGTTCAGTCGCGCCCTCACCTTCGCGCCTTGCCAGCGCGACAATGGCATTTGCCCTGATGGCGGCGTTTTTATCGGTCAAAGCCTCTTCCAGTACCTTGCGGACGTTGGGGTCATCTTTCATTCCGCCTGAAATCAGGTTGCTGATGGCTTCGGCACGTTGGCTGGGTTCTTTGGACTTGGCTTGTTCCAGAAGCAAATCGGATTGTTCTTGCATAGCTTGGTCGGCTTGCGCTTGTTCTTTTGCTGTGGGCTGTTGTTCGGCTGCTGCAATTGGTGGCACTACTGGCGTCACCGCCTGACAACTGCCCACGCTGGAACCCAGCAACCAGAATTCTGCGGGCTTGTTTTTTTGAGCTTTGTGGGCAACCAGCCCGACTTGTTTGGCCACTAAGCAATCCATGACCTGCCCGACGTTTGCACCGACGCAGGTGGCGGTCACGGGGCTTCGGGCAGGACGGAGTAGTGAATGTTTACGCCAGTCTTGTCAGCGATGGCTTTCAAGATTTGCCCTAACTGGGCAGCTTTGGCTTCCAGGCGAATAGCGGTGTTGGCTTGTTTGGATAGGGTGATCTGGATGCTGGCCGGTTGGCTGGGTTGTAAGCTATTGCTTATTTGCTCTGTGTTGGCGAATACGGCAGGCACACACAGCACAAGGTAGGCAAAAAACAAAGCTAGAATTAAGGCTTGTGGCGTGTTCATCAATAAACGGTCAATCGGTTATTTAGTGCTGTTAAGAAATAATACCAATCCTAATAAGTTGTTATGGGGATCTCTAAAAATTCAAAAAACTCCTTCTCCCTTTGGAGAAGGGGCAATGAGAACTTATTGGGATTGATATAACACGGGGTACTTGGCACATTTGTGGATCTGTAAAAATCCTTTCTCCCGAAAGTAAACGAGGTCAAAACGACTGGGCGACTTCCTTTTTTCTTGCGGCGGGGGGTAAAGCATAGTCAGGTATTTGTATCAACATATCATTTTCATCTGTATGAAACCTTAAAACCCGCTGACTTGTTTGCAGCGACACGTCCTGAAAAAGATGCGGACTAACGGGCTATAATTCTGTAGACCATCAATCCGCATTAGGGAAGGTGAGGAATGCAACTTAGTGAGGTATGAGCGCTTACAAAAGTTGTACATAGGTTAACAACTATTCTTGCCTTTGAACATGCGGCAAATTGTCGCACCCCTAGAACATTAATAATCAGTACGTTAACTGTTCTTCCAGTGTAGTGCGTGATAATTTTTGGCTGGGTAACCGATGGAATGATTTGTGCGATTTGGGTGTTAAAGCATAAGTATCTACACAAGTATCTGCCCCTTCTCCCTTGAGGGAGTGGGTTGGGATGAGGGATTTAAAAACAAGCATTGATAACCCTCACCCTAGCCTTCTCCCAGAGGGAGAGCGTAGCGAGGGTGCCGGATTTTTAGAGATTCCCATCAATGAGTTCTCATTGGGATTGGTGTTAGTTTTATTGAATTGCAAAAAATAAACTTGAATTATTGGCATTTACAGATATAAATGGCTGGTTACATTGGGCTTCGTAGAATAGCTAAAAATATAGGGCAATGAGAAATCGCAACTAACCCCATAGTATCGAGACGACTCCAACCCAAGCAAAGTTTGATAACAAAAATAGTGGCGATCAAATGAGAGAAAAAAATTTCCAACCTTACCTCAATGTCGCTTTGATAAGCTGCTTATTGCTCAGCGGAGGCTTGATCGCGGATGAAAGCATCATTAAAAAACCAGCAGTAGCGGTTTTTGCCGGTGGCTGCTTTTGGTGTATGGAATCCCCATTCGATGCCTTGCCTGGCGTTATAGAAACGACATCGGGTTACATCGGCGGACACACCGAAAACCCAACGTACAAAGAAGTTTCAAACGGTAAAACAGGGCATTTAGAAGCGATGCAAGTGACCTATGATCCAGCTAAAGTCAGCTATGCAGAACTCCTCGAAGTCTTCTGGCACAACATAGACCCCTTTGATGATGATGGGCAATTTTGTGACAAGGGCGATCAGTATAAAGCCGCTATTTTTTACCAGGACGAGACTCAAAAGCAGCTTGCCGAAACCTCGAAAACAGAAATCACCAAAAAATTATCTAACCAACACATAGCCACTACGATTAAACCTGCCAGTAAGTTTTTCCCAGCGGAAGACTATCATCAAGATTACTATCTAAAAAATCCAACAGCTTATAAATTTTATCGGTTTACCTGTGGACGCGACAATCGTCTTAGCCAGATATGGAATGAATGAAGGGGATCTCTAAAAATTCAAAAAACTCCTTCGCCTTTCAGAGATGGAGGAAGTGCGACAGCGAGTATGGAAATCGCGCCGTCTCCCTCTGAGATACCTACATGGATGTAGGTAGTAGGGCAATGCAGGAGCTATTGCCGAGAAGGTTGGGATGAGGGCTTTAAAAACAAGCACTTACAACCATAACCCTAGCTCTCTCCCAGAGGACATAGGTATCTACACAAGTATCTGCCCCTTCTCCCTCGAGGGAGAAGGTTGGGATGAGGGGGATATAAACAGTTGATTTTATTCTCCTCACCCCAACCCCAGCAGGAGAGGGAGTCCGTTGCTTTTTCAACTCGTTGTTTTTATTACGTCGAAAAGTTGTGTAGATACCTATGCCCAGAGGGAGAGCGTAGCGAGGGTGCCGGGGATTTTTAGAGATCCCCTGAAAAGAGTAGTGTGACTTATTAAAAAATGTCACAGCAGCGACGGCATCTATGGCGATTATCAAACTATCTGCGTGGCTTTTCCCTGCAAATAAGAGGCGTTGGGGTCGATGATGAAATGTTTATTCATCGCGGTACGGCCTAGCAGCATTCGAAACCGCATCGAATCACGGTTAGTCAGTGTTATTTCTGCTTGAATAAGTTGCCGCCCAAAAAGTAACTGGGTTTCTATGACGTAACGGCGCTGTTTATGACCTCCAGAATCTGATACTAGACGGCGGTCTTTAATGGGGGCGTGGCATTCGATAAGCTCTTCACTTTGTTTCTGTTTGGGTTGAACGGTAAACATCAACCAATTTTCGCTGCCCTTCCGGTAGGGTTCTAGTGTTACCGTATGCAACGCTGATGAACGCGCGCCAGTATCAATTTTGGCTTTAATCTGGGCAATGCCGAACTCAGGTAAGGCCACCCATTCACGCCAGCCTAGCATGGGCAAAGGTGTTGGCTTGTCTGTCATAAGTGAATCTCTAAAAATTCAAAAAACTCCCTCGCCTTCCAGGGATGGAGGAAGTACAGCATCGAGCATGGAACTCGCACCGTCTCCCTATGGAAGAAGGTTGGGATGAGGCATTTAAAATCAAGCATTTACAACCCTCACCCTAGCCCTCTCCCAGAGGGAGAGCGTAGCGAGGGTGCCGGGGGGG
>NZ_JBEBKJ010000141.1:0-4757 GCF_040079455.1 Methyloglobulus sp.
TCGCATTCAAAGTTAGGCTATCAATCCCCGTTGCAGTTTGAGTGGGATTTTTATAAGAAGGCTGTCTAAAAAAGTGTCCGGTTTATATTGACCATTACATCCCACCATCTTTACAATCCGCATCACCTTAATGCCTTGTTTATGCAACCGCACTACCTGCTTTCGCCGCTCGTGCAGTTGCTCCAACGTTTGATACCTCGCGTCTTCTTTTTCCATACGGATAAGACACAAAATAACGCTATAAGTTCAAACTTTATAAGGCCGTATCTATAATATGACCGTCAAGACGCCATCAGCCTTACCTTAAAGCCGGATCGGGATGTAATGGTAAACCTCAAGCGGCATGATTGATTGGATTGCGCTTATATCTTATGTGTCACAACCTCAATCCCCGCCTGTTGGTATTGTCGGTATCGCTGCCTGCCCTGCGCCTTACAAGCTTCACTGTTGTCCAGGATTTCTAATACTTTTTCGGCCTGTTGAAAGCTCTTTGGCAGTTGAGATGACACGTTAATTAAGGTATTTCGCCAGTGTTCTGGCGGTTCACTAGTGCCGATCAGTACAGTATTTATTTGTTCGGGTATTGTATCTTGGTAGATTTGATGCGGCACGAAGCTGCCCGCCCTGAAGGTCCAGAGCAGGTTGTCTAGATGCTGGCTTTGCTCTGGAGAATCGGTAAGTACGTACGCAAAATGCCCGTTGCGGTAGGCTTTTTCGATTAGTTTGCAAGCAAACAGGTAGCGTTCTTGGGTTAATTCCGTCGGCAATACGTAAAAGCTGATTTCTGGCACACGGCTAACCTATGACGCTGCCCGGTCAATGAGATATTGGCTTAACAAGGGTACGGGACGGCCTGTTGCGCCTTTGAATTGTCCGGTTCTCCAGGCTGTACCTGCAATATCCAGATGCGCCCAACGAAAGTTTTTGGCGAAGTGAGAAAGGAAACAGGCGGCCGTTATCGTACCTGCATCTTTACCACCAATGTTGGCAAGGTCGGCAAAATTGGATTTAAGCTGCTCCTGATATTCTTCCCATAACGGTAAACGCCAAACGCTGTCACAGGAGGATTCTCCCGCTTTGATTAGGGCGTTGCAGAGGTCGTCGTCGTTGCCTAACAAACCACTGGGGACTCGTCCCAAAGCGACCAAACACGCACCAGTCAAGGTTGCCAAGTCGATGACAACATCAGGCTTGTAGCGTTCTGCGTAAGTCAACGTATCGCAAAGTATTAGCCGGCCTTCCGCATCGGTATTTAAAATTTCGATGGTTTTGCCCAACATACTGGTGACAATGTCGCCAGGTTTGTTGGCATCGCCATCGGGCATGTTTTCGGATGAGGGAACCAAACCCACGATATTGAGCGGCAATTGCATTTTTACCGCTGCCAGCAAAGTACCCATGACGGCCGCGCCGCCGCACATGTCGTATTTCATCTCGTCCATGCCCGCGCCGGGCTTCAAGGAAATTCCGCCGGCATCGAAAGTTAAGCCTTTGCCCACCAAAACGATAGGCTTGCTGTCCTTTTTGCCTCCGAGATATTCCAGGGCGATCAATTTGGCTGGTTGACGGCTGCCACGTGAAACTGACAGAAAAGAACCCATGCCGAGTTCTTTCATTTCCGATTCCTCCAGGATTTTAACGCTGAGTCCTGGATGAGTTTTGCCGAGTTCAACAGCTTGTTCAGCCATGTAAGTCGGGGTGCAAACATTGCCAGGAAGATCGGCGAGCGCTTTGGCAAGGCTAACGCCTTCGGCAATTGCCAAGCCTTGGATTAATCCTGATTGCGCCAAGGCAAGCCCACTATCTGGGGTAGTAATAATTACTTTTTGCAGTTTACTTTCGGTTTCCTTGTCGGATTTGAGGGCGGTAAACTGGTAGCTGGCATCGTTAAAAATTTCGACAATTTGTCGGACATTCCATTGCAGATTACAACCTTCAACGCCAACGTCTGCAAGTCCACAGGCAATGGATTTGATATAGGGTTTTTTTAGGCTATTTACCGCAGCCGATAATGCTTTACGGTAATTTTTTGTCGATAAGGGTTTGTTTTCGCCTAATCCAACCAACAGAACACGTTCAACTTTGCTGTCGGGAATTACGTTTATCAACGCTGTCTCGCCAACTTTACCGCTGGCATCTCCACGCTTAATGACTTTGCTGATTACTTGCTGTAAGTTATCAGTTAAGGTTGATTCGGAAGCGATAAGTTGCTGGTTTTGATACACACCGATAATGATACAATCGCATGGTAGTGTTTCTATGGCAGCGGTTTCTATAGAATAATCCATCTTACTTTGTAAATAGGTTGTTTTTAAATTGACTGGGTCATAGCGTAACCGGCGGTTGCCACTTCACTCTATTTTTCGTTTGATTATACAACACAAATATCGATTTGCTTGAGGAGATAGGCTTGGAAGCGGATTGGCCTAAAGGCTATAAAACGACACGGCGACCATGGGTTACCGTTTTAGACAAAATGATTGCCACGGACTTGCTGAAAACATTATTTTCTGTGTGGACAGTCATTGTGGTTATTGTGGTGAGCCGGAAGTTTATCAAAATTCTTGATAAGGCCGTTGAGGGCCATGTTTCCAATGAGACCCTGTTGACTATCTTAGGATTAAGAACCATAACCTCCAGCATCTCCCTATTACCGGCTGCCACTTTTATGGCGCTGCTAATGGTGCTGGGGCGATTGTATAAAGACCAGGAAATGTCCGCAATTGCCGCTGCGGGAGGTGGTGCGGGTACGCTTTACAGGGCGGTTTTTTTGTTGATATTTCCGCTGAGTATTATCACCCTCGGCTTATCGCTCTATGTTTCGCCGTGGGCTGAAAATAAAATACAGGGGATTATTAATCAAGACGAACAATCCTCTGATATTCGTGGTATCGCGGCCGGTAAGTTCAGTGAGTACAGTCGAGGTGATCTGGTTTTTTATGTTGAAAACATAACGCCTGACCAAAAAATGCACTCTGTTTTTATGCAGCATAGGAAGAAAAACAAACTGAGCATAATCAACGCAGAGCATGCCCGCTTCGATGATTTGCCCGAAGGTCGTTACATTGTCTTTGAGAAGGGCGAGCGCATACAAGGCCATCCCGGCAGTTTCAACTACGTAGTTGAAGAGTTCAATGAATATGCTTTAAAAATAAAGGAAAAAGCACTGTCAACTTTTGTCACACCGAGCGGGCTTGACAGCGCTAAGCTATGGAAGTCCTCAGTGAAAAAAGAAATTGCAGAGCTTCAAAGTCGCCTCGTTACACCTTTAGGCATTTTGCTGCTGGGTTTTATAGCTGTGCCACTGTCCAGGATTTCGCCCAGGGGCGGCGTATATGGCAGTATGTTGCTGGGTTTTTTGATTTATTTCAGCTACGGGAATCTTTCTAATGTTGCCCAAAGTTGGGTTATTAAAGGATCTATTGCTAACTGGCCTGGTATTTTCTGGGTAAATTTGGTGCTGTTTGTTATCGGCTTGGTATTTTTGGCAAACTGGTACGGATTCCGGTGGTTAATCTTAACCATCAGGCAAAGAGCGTCAAAATGAACGTACTATCGCTTTATATAGCCAAAGAAATTCTGAAAGGTTCGTTGATTACTTTATTGATATTACTGACACTTTTCAATTTATTTACCTTTGCCGATGAGCTGAAAGATATAGGTCAAGGTCACTATGATTTAAAACAAGTTTTCTACTACGTAGCTTTAACTTCACCTACCGTACTTTATCAGCTCATTCCTGCATCGGCATTAATTGGCAGTTTATTTGTGTTGGGTTCTATGGGTAATAATCGCGAATTGATTGCCATGCAAGCATCAGGCTTGTCCATATTCGGCATCATTAAGGCCGTTATGCTTGCAGGAGTTGCCTTGGTTATTTTGTCAATGCTGATTGGTGAATTTATAGCGCCATTAGGTGAAAGGCTGGGTCAGAAAATAAAAATGACTGCCCAAAACGAACAAATCATAATGAACTCCAGCTATGGCTTATGGCTGCGGGAAGGCTCAAATTATATCAATGTGCGTCAAGTAGAAGACGATGGAAAACTGGCTGACATAAGTATTTATGAATTGGATGCACAACGGCATTTAAACCGTGAACTACATGCCGATAAAGCCACTTTCCTGGGCAAAAAAACCTGGAAGCTGGAAAATATTAAACAATCGACGATTTCAACACAACTCATTCAGGTAACTCAACAGGCAGAGCAAATATGGAACTCATCAATTGCCCCCAATTTATTAAAAATTGTCATTGTGAATCCCAAAAATCTCTCTTTGTATGATCTGGCAATGTACGTTCGGTTTTTAAAAGAAAATCACCAAAAGTCACACGCTTATGAAGTTGCTTTTTGGGGCCGGGCGGTCAGTCCGCTAACCACCTTTGTTATGTTGTTAGTGTCAGCACCTTTTGTTATTGGCATTCGTCGGGGAGTCAGTGTCGGCGCTCGAATCATGATTGGCGTTGCAATTGGCATGGGCTTCGATATTTTCAATAAAATTATCAACCATTTAGGATTGATTTATAACCTCAATCCACCATTTATGGCATTGCTCCCCAGTTTAACAGTTTTTGCTGTCGTATTATTTGCCATGAAAAAAGCACAAACTTAAGCAATAATTCCCTTACATTAGTTCCGAAACGCATCTGATGAGAATTTTGAGAGTGTTTACATAAAGATACATTTTGGCTATAGTAACTTCCTTAATCCAAAGGAGGCGCGGCTATGGCAATCTGTAAACATTGTGGTGTTGAA
>NZ_JBEBKJ010000142.1:0-4602 GCF_040079455.1 Methyloglobulus sp.
GGTAAAAGCGCCTTTGACGTGGCCAAACAAGGCCGATGCCGCGCCGTCGCCACGTAAGGTCGCGCAATTGACTTCCACAAAGCTACCTGTGATTTGGTGGCGGGCTTTTTTGAGTTCATAAACCCGCTTAGCCAGGAAGGACTTACCCGCCCCAGTTTGCCCCATCAGCAGCATCGGCGCTTTGGAGCGCACGGCAACGTGTTCAATTTCGCTTATCATCAGGTTGAACGCCGCATTGCGGGTCTCGATGCCGGATTTAAGCAAGGCAATGGCATCGGATTCCGCCTTAGCGTAGCGTTTGGCAATCGCATCGTAATGGCTTAAGTCCAGATCGATCAAGGCATAATTGCCGATCAGTCCGCTTTTTTGCCTGAGCGGTGGCGAGGTTTGCAGCAACACGCCCGGAAAATACCGTGCTTCCACCATCAAAAACAGGCAAATCTGCGCTACATGCGTGCCGGTGGTAATGTGTATCCAGTAGTCTTCGCGTTCGGTATCAAAGGGGTATTGTGCGGCGAAATCAAACAGCGCGGCGTAAACCTGACCAAAATCCCAAGGATCGGCAATCGTCATTTCCACCGGCAACACTTCAGTTTCAGGGGATACCGACGCGATATCCTCCGTTAACACTTGCAGTAAGGATTGGTATTTCCGGTCATACAACAAGACCAAGCGGTCGATGACCAAGTCTTCATGCTGGGTCAATGACACCGTTGGTCGCCATTTCTCCCAACGTCCCGATCCAACGCCTGAATCCAGTTGTGCGCCGACAAAGCCTATGGCTACTTTTTGCTTCATGATATAAAATTATAAATATGTATTAATTTTTATAGAAATATATTATATCAGCAATGCATTTGCTATTCCCATGATGAACAATAAAATAAATTATTTATTATATAACAATAATATATGAATTATTTCCTTAATTTATTGGCAATTGGCACACCTTTCGCTTTATCTAAATCGAGTTCAAACAAAACGAAAGGAAGACTCCAATGGCAAATGCACAATTATTCAAAAGTTACCGCGGTAATAAATTACCTATGGCTAATACCTTTAATGAAACAGGTTCAGCCGCTTACGGTTTTAATACCAAAGATGTTTTGGCGCAATATGCCGCCACCGGTTGTTTGAATGCGACGTTTTATGCGGATGCCGAGCTGCAATTGCAAACGCTGTTGGATGTTTGCGAAAAAGTTGAGCCACGTTTTATTGCGAAAACAGCGGTGTATTGCCGTGAGCGCGGTTACATGAAAGATACCTCAGCCTTGTTAACAGCAATATTGACGATGCGCGGACAGGAATATTTGCCTATCACATTTAATCGCGTTATCGGTAATGGCAAGATGTTACGTAACTTTGTGCAAATTCTGCGTAGCGGTACAGTTGGGCGTAA
Organism: Methyloglobulus sp.; assembly: GCF_040079455.1. GTDB lineage: Bacteria > Pseudomonadota > Gammaproteobacteria > Methylococcales > Methylomonadaceae > Methyloglobulus. The sequence continues at coordinate 1,400 of NZ_JBEBKJ010000142.1, forward strand.
GTCGATGGGAACAAAGCCTAAAAAACTGATCCAAAACTGGTTGAACACTGCGCCAGAACGCGATTTGTTGAATGCCTATATCGGCTCGCAACCGTCCTTGGCGGATGTGATAAAAATGGTACACCCTAAACCTACGGAAAATTGGCGCGAAGCCTTTTTCGCCTGGGTAATCGGTAAGCCTTATGATTGGGCAAATTTGCCGCCGATAACGCAAAGTTATGAACGTTATAAAAACGATATGACCAGCCCAGTGCCGGATGTGCCGTTCCAGCTATTAACCGCGTTGCCGTTGGCAACCGAACAATGGATGGCGATAGCCTTAAATGCGGGTTGGCAGATGTTACGGATGAACTTGAACACCTTTACCCGTCATGGCGTGTTTGCGGATGAACAAGTAATAACAACCTTGGCGGAAAAACTGCGTGATAAGCAAGCCATTGCTAAAGCCAAGGTATTTCCCTACCAATTGCTGGCGGCTTATAAGGCCGCAGCAAACGGTTTACCCAGGGAACTGAGCGATGCCTTGCAAGATGCGCTGGAAACATCGCTATCGAATGTGCCGGAAATTATTGGCAAGGTAGTTGTATGCCCGGACGTATCCGGTTCGATGAGTTCAGCAGTAACGGGTGGCCGCGGTTCGGCAACTAGTTCGGTACGTTGTATTGATGTGGCGGCATTAGTGGCGGCGGCCTTAATGTGTAAGAATTCGAATACGGTCGTGTTGCCGTTTGAAAACGACGTGGTGAAGGTTGATTTGAATGCTCGCGATACCGTGCTGACCAACGCACAGAAACTGGCGGCCATCGGTGGTGGCGGAACCAATTGCAGCGCACCGTTGCAGCAATTGAATAAAAACAAAGTCTTTGCTGATTTAGTGGTCTTTGTATCGGACAATCAGTCTTGGATGGATGCTAAACGTCATGGTGCTACCGCGATGATGCAGGAATGGGAAGCGTTTATACAGCGCAACCCGAAAGCAAAACTGGTTTGTGTGGATATTCAACCGTATGGCACAACACAAGCTGCAGAAAGGCCTGATATTTTGAATGTCGGCGGATTTTCTGATGCCGTGTTCAACATCATCGCCGCTTTTGCTGCTGACCAGTTGAGCCCTGAACATTGGGTGGGCGTTATAGAGGAAACTGTTTTATAAGGTTAGGTGAAGTGTTCGTGAATGCCGCTGTGATTACATCGACTGTAAATCGCTATCAGATCACAGCAATTATTGTTACGGCACTTCACTTTTTTTGAAAAAGTTTTACGGGTTTTGTGCGAATGCAGTTAAGACTACATCGTGTCGTCGGTTCGATCCCGGCCTTGCTTCGGCAAGTAGCTCAGTCGGTAGAGCAGAAGTCTTAGCGATTTTTGTCGCACTTTTTAACGATTTTTGGCGAATGCCGGTGTAATTACATTGATTTCAATGGTCGCAGGTTCGAATCCTGCCCATTTTGGTTTTTCAAAATGGTAGCTCAGTCTGGTAGAGCACTGAAAATATTACACCAAACCCTTGTCGCCATCTTTTTTGAATGATTTTTACGCTGAATGCCAGTGTGATTACATGGATACAACATCGGGAAATCCCGAAGATCCCAGGTTCGAGCCCTGGTCGGTAGCAATACCGGTAGTTGAGTAAGAAGATCACACCAAAACTCGTCAGCGGTTTTTGGGATAGCACGAATGCGGTTATGACTACATCGTACGTCGGTTCGATTCCGACTTTGTCTTAGGGCAAGTAGCTGAGTGGTATAGCAATGTTCATAACGACTTTTGTCGTGCTTTTTTAAAGTTTAAGGTGAAACTTAATGGGTTCACCAATGGTTTTTGGCGAATGCAGGTGTAACTACATCGCCTGTCACGCGGGAGGTCGCGGGTTCGAATCCCGTCGGTTCCGACAACTATGGAATCGTAGCTCAGAGGATAGAGCGCCTAACGTGTTACACCGATCCTTGTCGCCAATTTTTTTGCTGACTTATCAGTAAGTCGGCACAGTTTTAATGATGTTGAAGATGGAGAATGCAATCATGCAACCCGAAAACTATTCAGTGATTCAAGTGGGAGATGGAAAGCCAATCAAGCTATGGACGCACGGCGTACCCGTTGAAGATGAAGCCAAAATGCAATTGCAAAATATCGCCAAATTGCCGTTCATCTTTAAACATGTCGCGGTGATGCCGGACGTGCATTTGGGTAAGGGATCGACCATTGGTAGCGTAATTCCAACCTTGGGCGCGATTATCCCTGCGGCTGTCGGCGTGGATATTGGCTGCGGGATGATGGCGGCACGTACCAGCCTGACCGCATGTGACCTGCCGGATAACCTGTACGGCTGGCGTTCTGCCATCGAAGCCGCTGTGCCGCATGGGTTGTCGCGTACCCGTGGAGGTCGCGATAAAGGTTCTTGGGAAAATACCTCGACCAACGTGGATAAACAATGGGCGGAATTATTACCGGAATTTGAAGCTATCTGTACCAAACATAAGTGCCTAAAAAACACTAACAACCATAAGCACTTGGGAACGCTGGGGACGGGCAACCACTTCATCGAAGTCTGCCTGGATGAAAGCCAAAACGTCTGGTTTATGCTGCACTCCGGTTCACGCGGGGTGGGGAATCGTATCGGGACGCACTTTATCGAACTGGCAAAAAAAGATATGGAAAAGTTCTACATCCAATTGCCGGATAGGGATTTATCGTACTTTCCGGAAGGCACGGAACATTTCAACGACTATGTGCAAGCGGTCAGTTGGGCGCAGGATTTTGCCCGCCGCAACCGCGAGTTGATGATGCAAAATGTGGTGGCGGCGATCCAAGCGATTTGCCCCAAGCCGTTTAGCGCCGATGTCGAAGCGGTAAACTGTCACCATAACTACGTACAACGTGAGTACCACTTCGGGCATAACGTGTTGGTAACTCGAAAAGGTGCGGTGGCGGCATGGCCGGGGCAAATGGGGATTATCCCCGGCTCGATGGGCGCGAAGTCGTTCATCGTGCGCGGTAAAGGCCAGGAAGAAGCGTTCTGCTCATGCAGCCACGGCGCAGGCCGAACCATGTCCCGTACCGCCGCGAAAAAACGCTTTAACGTCGCCGACCAGATCGCCGCAACCCAAGGCGTGGAATGCCGAAAAGACGCCGATGTTATCGACGAAATCCCGATGGCGTATAAGGACATTGATGCAGTGATGGCGGCGCAAGCGGACTTGGTG
>NZ_JBEBKJ010000143.1:0-4597 GCF_040079455.1 Methyloglobulus sp.
TACCGAAGGGGAGTTGTGCATCGTGACGAACCGAGGACGAACGCGGGCAGCCGAAGGCATTAATCGCCACGTGATTTTTCGCCGCTAAAATCGGATGGCCCCCATTTTAGCTTTCGCGAAAAATAGTGGCGCGCTTGCCTGTTCCCCCGATTCCCTGGCTATTGTTCCACGCTGTTTAACAAACGTAGATACATCAATCGCGTTACCCATTGGCATATTCGGGAAAACCGACCACGGATACCCAGATGGTAAAGCTTGGTCTGATGGACTCGCAGGCAAGCCTCAATGTCACGCAGGCTATCGCGGTAGGTCAGTTGTGCGAAAGCCATGTACAGGAATTGGTCGATATGTGAAAAGGTCTTGGTGGGATAGTTGGAAGGAAAGCGTTCCACTGAGCGGCGGAACGTATGAAGAGGTAGATGATCCATGAGTTGCGCAAACGCTACAAGCCTGAATCCATGAGAGTTAACCAAGGGGTAAAACCTCAGTTTCCCAAAAAACTCATGCAGTTGAAATGGGTGACACCCCAAAACAAGCCTTTTTCTTCAAACTAACAATAGCTTAGAAAACTTATTTAACAAAATTGCCGGACACTATTGATACCTAATGAACAAGTAGCCAACCAACGCACCCCATAAGAGCATGTAAGCTCCATGAACCATGAATTCAGCGCTAAAACTATTTACATGCCTGTAATAATCCATAACGTCATCAGCCAGCACCAACGCTAAAACCAAATAAACTGCGATTTTTAATTTGATTTTGTGTTCGTAGAAACAACTGATACCTAAAATAATGAAACCAGTGAAAAACCTGATGCCACTATGAATGAGCATTTCCCAATTAAAGATATTAATTTTTAATGCCGCATTCACAAAATAGAGAAGCACCAATCCCACAAAAATAGCAATGCCCACTAACCTCATTATTCCCTCTCGTTATTTTTAAGACTTAACCTGATTTGAGCGACGATTTACCCGCCAACCTGGGCAATCCAGTCCTGAAGATTATAATAATTGGTAATTCGGGCGACTTTGTTGTCGCGTATCTCGAAAAACGCACCCGCAGGAAGACGGTATTCCTGCCCTTTTGCGGCAGGTAAGCCTTCATCGCTTTTAATGTATTTACCTAATACCACAAACTCCGCAGCAGCACGAGTACCATCAGACGTTGCCATAATGACCATATCGACCAATTGTTCTTTATAGTTAAAGTTCATGCAAGCCATGAACTGTCTGAACGCGTCTTTGCCAATTTCACGTTTGCCCTGGTTGATGTCATGGATAACTTCATCAGTCAACAGGTTTAAAAATGTGTCCATATCTGCGCTGTTAAAAGCAGCATAGTATTGTTCTATAAGGTTAATAGCGTGTTGGTTCATGATTAAGTCGTTAAGTTAAAAGAAAAAATATTTTTAAGTAATACGTTTCCAGAACAAATGTTATGCGCGTTCTGATCGCTTCTGTTTTCTTGTCGCCCATTTTTTAGTGACTTGATAACGCCAGTATGAGTCCATGCCAATGTACCCAGCAAGGGAACATATTAAACCTAAAATAAGGCAACCCAGCAAGAATGGCCCAATCACATCGCCAAATCCCGACCACAACCCTTCCAGAGAAAATACAAAATTATCCGCAGGCGATGGCCTATGTGAAAACCAAAGGCCAACCCGGTAAGCAAAATAAAACAAAGGTGGCATGGTGATTGGGTTGGTAACCCACACGGTCGCTACGGAAACAAGCAAATTTGCCCGAAAATAAACCGCCGCTGCGGCTGCGAAGGCCATTTGCGTGGGCGTAGGTGCCCAAGCGAAAAAAAGGCCGATGGCAATCGCAGCATTAATGGAACGCCGATTGATATGCCAAAGATTGGGGCTTTGCAATCTATCGCCAAGAAACTGGAGATTTTTGTGCTTACTAATTACCTCGGGGTCAGGTACGAATCTATGGATTAATTTTTTTATAAATTCTTTGGCCATACGAGTGCTTTTAGTTATGTTTTATTCGACGAATTTTAGCAGATTTTCACTTTGTATTAGTGATGAATACATTGTTAGCTAAAGAGCCGCGCCGGACAGAAAGTTTAACCGCTCTCGTCAGAAAGCAGAGTGCTGTTTTTTCTTAACCAAGCCAGATGGATTAGGTGAATATAAAGAATTATCTGGAACATCATTTTCAACCCAAAGGTGATGACAATTTTAGGACAGAACCCTGAACGGGTCTTGTGACCCGTATCCGGACTTTAGCCCATTATACGAACCCTCCAGCTTTAGCTGGTGGTTGTTTAGTCCCTGATTCTCCAAATGATCGTCAGAGTTTGCATAAAGCCGCCTTAGAATTTGCCGACTTACGCGCTTCGAAAAGTGCCAGGACGGCGAAGCAGTTTTTTCAGCATGACAGTAATAGCTAGAAGTCCTAGTAGGCATCTCAGGGTTATCGCTAAAGCCCGTGTTAATTGCGGTGACTTAACCGTTCCACCTAGATTAAATGATTTGACTATTTCTGTGCATTGGTTGGCAAATCGAATAAGTTGATAAAGGCAGCGAATTAACGTATAAACTAAAACGGTATTTTGCAGGTAATTAAAATGCACCCTTAATCAACTACTGGAGTAAGGCTTATGTATTCAAAATTTAAGCGAAAATTATCTTTTCTTTCTTTCTTTCTTTCTTGCCACCACTGTAGTTTACGCAGCCGCTGATCCTGCAATCAGTTCAACCCCAACAGCGAAGGCGTTTTATCTAGATAACAAGCTTTGGCCGCTCAATCCAGCTACGCAAACCTACGATATCCCTTATTGCTGGGAAAATTTAACCCAGATTCAAGCTAATTCAACAGTGGATAGACGACGAAAAGCACTGTCTGTTGTGTTAGGGCAATCGTGGGGCAAATATTCCAGGCTCCGTTTTAAAGAAACAACTCCGGCGCAATGTCGCCCAAAAAACCAATTGCCTTTGTACGCGGGTATTCGTATTCGGGTTGATCCGTATAAAGCGGTAACAACTACTATCGGCACTACTGTAAAATCACCTTATGTATTGGCGGTCGGCACCCAAATAAAAAACCGCCCAGATGGGGTGGTCTTAGATTTATCACTTCCATTATTTAGTAAACTTTACAATCAATGTACTATTGGTGTAAGTGATGATCAATGTATTAATACAGCAACCATCCATGAATTTGGTCATGTGCTTGGGATTTCCCATGAGCAGAACCGTAGCGATGCAGTTATTTGGTGGAGTGAATGGCGGCAAATGCAACGATGTTGCCACATTAAACGGTTATAAAGACCCGCCCGTTGGTACTTTGCCCACGGACCTGCTTATTGGTAATATCCGAATAGATGATTACGATATTAATTCAATAATGAATTACTGCAATAGTACTAAGTCGTACGCATTGACAATAAGTACTACCGATACCCTCGCCGCCGGAATTTTTTACGGCAACATGCCTAACCTTAATGCCCCGGCTCCAGATACCCAAAAAGTAGGCAAAGGCATTATGACTATCCGTATTCCAAGCTTGAAGATCGGTACGATCTGGTACAGTGCGGTGTTGTCCCGCGTTACTGATGCTAACCGTGATGGCCTTTACGATAATGCCTTTACGTTGGTAAAAAAACCCATTCCAGGCAATGTTAACGTTTCCAACTACCCAGTAACGGTAGTCAATGGGGCGATGAATATTAAGATGGCGAAAAGGACAGCAATCTCTAGTGTTTATCCTGTGGATGGCAAACTGGCTTATTTGGGGCATTGGGAATTGAAACCACTCGCAGGCACTGTTGACAAATGGTACTTAACCAGAAACCGCGGTGATTACATCGCTCAATATCCCATTCTACAGGGTAAATAAATATACGATATTTATGCTGAGCTTGGTTTTGCAGGAGTTAACGGCTTAAGGGAACCTCTAATAATCCCCTCGCCCTCTGGGAGAGGGCTAGGGTGAGGTATATAATTGCTTGATTTTATTACCCTCATTCCGGCCTTCTCCCAGAGGGAGAAGGAGTTTTTTGAATTTTTAGAGATTCCCTTAATCAAGTTCGGTTATTTAGAGTTATATTTTTTAAGCACAAATAGAAGACGTAAATGCCAGAATTCCCCTATGAGAAATTATTCGCCGTATGCATTATTTGGCTTGGTTTGGCTATATCTGCCATTGCGATGACTTTGTTTCAGTATTATAAGAAAAGTTTTGTGAATGATGTTGTCTACCGAAAGCATTACCATTTCTGGTTAAGTTTGGCTATTTTGTGGTACTTCCTCGGATCAGCATATCTAACATCCTTCTCGATTGAGCTTTATGGTGGTGCCAATCCATACACGGATAGCTCTAATCTACTTTTCTCGCTTAATTATTTATTACCTTTTTCAATTCCGTTTTTAACATTGTTAGCCGTCGCCTTGATACCGGCAAAATTGCAAAATTGGCTTGGTAAAAATGTGGAATAAGTCCGTAAGTCGGAATCGCTTGCCGGGTTCCGACAAATGATAGATAACTGGGGTCAGAGTAAATTTAAATTTGGTATAGCGTATTTACTTAATCTCTTGACTGGTCGGAGAATGACCGCAAAAAAGATGGGACGACCTGTT
>NZ_JBEBKJ010000144.1:0-4573 GCF_040079455.1 Methyloglobulus sp.
GCGTCAACCCATCACAGAAAGACCGGGTAATCCTCGCACTTAAGGCTCGTGGCCATGTAGTCGGTTATATGGGCGATGGCATCAACGATGCGCCGTCATTGCATTCAGCGGATGTGGGAATCTCGGTGGATTCGGCGGTGGATGTCGCCAAAGAAGCTGCCGATATGATCTTGCTTGATCAGGATTTGAACGTCCTGCTTGACGGCGTGCTGGAAGGTCGCCGCACTTTCGGCAATATTATGAAGTACATCATGATGGGCACCAGTTCCAATTTCGGCAACATGTTCAGCATGGCTGGAGCGGCGCTTTTCCTCCCTTTTCTGCCAATGTTGCCCACCCAAATCTTGCTCAACAATATTCTGTACGATCTTTCCGAAGTACCGATTCCGTTAGATGAAGTAGACCAAGAAGAACTTCGCAAGCCTCGGGTTCTGGACATGAACTTTATCCGCAATTTTATGCTGGTGATAGGCCCCATCAGTTCGGCATTCGACTTCCTGACCTTCTATGTCATGCTGAACGTATTGAGCGCTAATGAGACATTGTTCCAGACTGGCTGGTTTGTCGAGTCCTTATGCACCCAAGTTTTAGTGATTTTCATAATTCGTACTCGTGGCAATCCGTTCAAAAGTCGCGCCCATCCGATCTTGGTAGTGACATCACTCACTGTAGTGGTTGTTGCTGCGGCACTGCCTTTCACCCCTGTAGGGACGTATTTCGGTTTCGTGCCGCCCCCCGCCCAGTTTTATGCCATCTTAGCGATGATGGTGGTGGTCTATCTAGCGATAGTCGAGGTGGCCAAAAGAGTGTTTTACCGTTTGTATCGGGAAATCCAATAGCCTTTTCTTTCCGTAGTATAATTTATTGAAAGTAGAACTTGCAGTAATGCTTGATAAAATATTCAAGAGGTAGCAATGTCAACATAGCCACTATGTTGTATTCTTAATCAAATATTATTTTAGCATTTCTAAGCAAGTCTTGAGGGATGTCCATATTCATGTGTTCAGCAATCTTGGTGTTAATGGTATAGGTCACCTTGCGCGGATACTCAGGTTTAACCAATGCCACGGGTGTGCCGGCCAATATTTTTTGTGCCAAAGTGGCGCATTGTCGCCCCAGATCCTCATAATCCCAGGACAGCGCATAAAACGCTCCAGATTTGACCCAGTTATCTGAAAGACCAATCAATGGAACCTTGTTGCCGAAAGAAGCCAATAGCAACTCCTTTGCCGTATTAACCGACATTACCGTCTCGTCAGGGATGCTAAGCATTATTTCGACATTACTTTCAAGCTGCTTCAGAGCAAGAGGCAATTTTTTTGGTGTTTCAACGGGTATTGCAACCAGATTAAATCCTTGTTGCTGACTAATTACACTAGCGGCCTGGACGATGGTGGTATTCTCACTCGGATTAAACAAGATAGCGACTGCTTTTTTTTGGGGAAAAAATTTTTTTAACCATTGAAATTGAGTTTTTAATGGATAACTAAGACTGACTCCGGTCATATTAGCTGCTTTCTTGAATACCTCTTCTTTAAGTACCATGGTCGCTACGATAGGAATACTCGATGTCTCATGGCTTACCCATTGAGTTGCATTCATGCCTAGAGCATAGATTAAATCAGGTTTTAGGCGTTCTATTTCTTTGATTCCCGATGATTGGGCTTGAGTAACGACTAGCTGAGTAAATTTAATCTTAGCGTGTGCAGAAATCTGCTCTTTAAATCCGCTAACCGCCTCTTGATATGGGGTGTCATTAGAACTGGTTATGACTAAAACATGCGCCGTATTTTCCGCGAATACAGGGCTTGACAACAGGAAAAAGATGATAAAGGCAGCGGCCAATCTTTTGGCTGGGAACAAGTTAACGTGCATAAATCGAGAATAAATTGATCCGTTTGTAAATACACAGATTAAAGTTTGCCGCTCATTTTTGCAATTAGTACAAATACTTAGTGCGCGGTTAAGAATCAATTGCATGCCGAATAACACGGGGGTTGTCTTAGATTGGTTAATTGTCGATTGTTGGTTTAGTGGAAAAAGTTACCACCTAAAAATCCAGGCTGACCTTGGTTCGGAACGTCAGCCCATCTTGTTGTATGCCAATTTGTGTGTGGTCGGTCGATCCTGGGTCGAAATAACGTTCGTCAAAGAGATTGTAAGCACCTGCCGATAATTCCAGTCCTTTCACCCAGTTTTTAGTAAAAACTGTAAGGTTACTTATTACATTGTCGCCAACCTTACTCGTAGGGTGTTTAGAATTTGCGGCAACTATCCTGCCGCTCATATAGCGGTTTTCAAAGCCAAGAAAAACCTTGTCTTTCCAGAGTGGGGCAATCAGATTGAGTTTGACCATGTGTTCTGGGGAATTAGGCAAACGGGTATCTTGACTAACATATTTGGTGTCCTGCCAGGAATAACTGAGCCGAGCCTGAAAGCCATTGCTCCAGCTATCCTCCAGTTGCAGTTCGACCCCATTAGAAATGACATTATCCACGTTCTGATTTTGATTGAGGTTTTTACTTATAGGAACTTGGGCGATGATGTGATCCACTTGAGTATGGAAAAAATTGAACTCTCCACGCAGGTGTTCATTAAAATAATGTTCTATTATGAATTCTGAAGTTTCCAGTTGTTCTGGCTGCAATTTTTCGTTAAATGTCAAACCTGCGAGTAGGGAATGTATTTCAAATTGGCTTGGCGCTCTAAAAGCGGTTCCATAGAGGAGTTTGAAAGTAGTTGATTTCCAAGGATTGTAGATGAGACCCAGGCGCGGGTTAATAGTATCGCCGAATATGCTGAAAAAATCATAACGGAGACCCGCATTTAAGGTCAGGTTATCGGTAATGCTAAATTCATCCTGGGCAAACAACGCCCATCTATAGCTGCCTGTGTCAGATACCTTTGGTTCGATTACAATATTACCAAGCAGGTTATAATTACTCTGGTATTGGTCAAAATCATGTTGAAATTCACCGCCAAAGGTGATTTTGTGATCATCCCAAAAGATTTTTGTGGCCTCTAGGCCACCACGCCACCACTGCCCACGTACAAAATCCTTACCGTCTAGGTTTTTTAAGGTATTTACATCATCAAAAAATGGATAATTACCGGTATAACGATAGTTGTTGTAGGAAACCCTGGATTGAACAGTCAACTGATTTTCAAAGGTATGCTCGTACTTAAGTTCAAAAAAATGCGCTTGATCGACGGTTTTGGTGTTGGGGTTATTAAATAAAGTACCGAAAGATCCCGTGGGCAAGTTTTTCTCGCGCTTGACTAATAAGCCTTCCAGGCTAAAGTCGCCATAAGCTAGTTTGCCGAGCAGTTTTTTTGCCTGTTCGCCGTCATTATTGTCGTAAAAGCCGTTATTTGTTAATGGATTAACAAATTCCTTGGAAAATAAATGGTCGTTGCCATCGCTATCAAAAAAGCTGCCGCTGAGGAATGCTTCTATGCCATTGCTAAACCGTTTACCGGCACTGACACTTGTTTTAGTGGCGTTGAAGGTGCCATAGGAAGTTTTAATATTCGCGCCTTCCTGATCTCGCCCCCGTTTCGTAATGACATTTATTACGCCAAAAAAAGCGTTGGTACCATATAATGAAGAGCTAGGGCCACGGACTACTTCCACGCGCTCTATCATATCCACATCGACTGGGAAGCCTTCGTCGGTGTAGAAAGATTCAAAAATATTATCGTTGTAACGATGTCCATCTATTAACAACAGCATGCGGGTGTTGTAATCTGCTGGGAGGCCAAATCCACGTGAGCCTACGTAACCGTAGTTACGGTCATTGGTGCTATAAAAGCCCTTAAGACTTGCCATTATGTCGCCAAAATTCCGGTAACCCCATTTCTTTATCTCATCCGCATTAACAACGCTGATAGAGGCTGGGGCTTTGCTTACCTGCTGCTCATATTTTGAAGCCGTGGAAACCGAGGGGATGTCTTGGAACAACAACTCGTCACTGCTTTTTGATAAAGCTCCAGATGAAGGGATGTCATCCTCGGCAAAAGCCGGATTCTGGAGTAGAAAAAACAAACTTAATAAACGGGTAAAGGTTGGGATCTTCATAACGGAAATTATTTTTAGTCACAATAAATATAGCTGATATTTGCTGATAATGTTCGATGAGGTATGTTGCAGTGTAAAAAACCTTACATTATCAAGTCGATAATTTTTTTGCGGCACACAAGATAAAAAGTAACCAATAACCATCAAAAAGGGGCAAATCAGCCAGAGTTTGTAATCCTACTTATGGATTATCGAACTTTGATTGCCTAGCATAGATACAGATTTTTGTATTTTGTAAAGAGTGAAAATAGGGATATTTTTCGAATTTGTGATGCGCCTCACAAAACTTGCATGGTTTGCGAATGTTTTTGTGATTTAGTCTACACTTTTCGTGCTGAGCGAAATCAATTCCAGAATTCTTAATGTAATTTTAGATAGGCGCTTTCCAGATCAACAACCTGAGACCTTTGCACGACCTCAAGCCCCAAAATGGGTAAAATAAGCCTTTATTCAAGTTCGAGCAATAGCCTATGTCCTGGAAGAACCTAGCCCAAA
>NZ_JBEBKJ010000145.1:0-4484 GCF_040079455.1 Methyloglobulus sp.
AGGTGATCCTGACGAAGCCCTTTACAGTGCAGTCTGGGTCCAACGTCCTGGCCCAGCTTGGCGGGAAGTACATGGACTTTCAGCAATTGCATATCAGACTCGATTTAATGAACTTAGTGGTCAGGGTTTTGCTCCTGTATTGGTTAGTGCTACTGGGCCAGCTAATCAAGCGATATTCATTGCTTTATTTGAAAAGGGCGTTACTAGGCCTTGGTATGCTAGACATAACCTTCGTTGGGACCCCGTAACAGATCCAGACACAATTACTCATGAAAACCAACGAGCGTTTGACCAAGGCTTTATTCCGCGCTGTCTGGCAGTATACGGTATTCCAGATGACCGTCGATTTGCGGGCATTTGGGTTAAGAATCAAAAATCGATTCCTTGGGCATGGTGGTGGTCCGACTCGACTACGTATCAACGTTTTGTTGATGCGGAGGTTTTGGCAGGTGTGCGACCTGCGTATGTATCAGTGGCACCTGATGGCTGGATCTTATCGGTCTTTCGCGACGAACCAATCGGGGAATGGTGGGCTCGCCATAATTTGACCGGAGCCGATTATCAAACGGAATTCGATATCCGAGTGGCGGCAGGGCTAATGCCCATTATGGTGCAGGCCGGCGGGGCCAGAAATGCAACACGTTACGCATCTATATTCGCTCACAATGATGAACCATTACATTGGCAATGGATGACTACGGGAAACACTTTTTCAGGATCAAGCCATATGGATAGGACTATTCGCACATTTATGACAGAACATTCCATTAGAGCGGGGTCAGTTGCGGTTGCCCGTAAAGGACATATTTTGGCTAGCCGAGGTTATACGTGGGCTGAGCCTAATTATCCGGTTACTCAGCCCGCCACATTGTTTCGTATCGCTAGCCTTAGTAAAATGTTTACTGCAGCGGCTATCGACAGGCTGGTAGCTGTTGGGCGGTTAACGTGGAACACTCCCGCTTTTGACTTACTTGGTATCAGTTCTGCACTGTTAGCCAGTCAGACCCCAGACTCAAGGGTAATTAGTATCACAATTCGTCAGCTTGTTCTTCGGCTAAGCGGATTAGCACGGGACTTTGATACCGACTTACGAGGCATTGCGAGCAAACTCGGCATTATCACCACCCCGACAAGAGATAGTTTAGTCAGGTATTTATACGGGAATAGTAGTTTACTTCATCCAATGGGAATCCATGATGTATTCGTTGCTGCCACATCAGTCGGCAGTCGCAAGCTTCATGAAGTTTCGTCTTACGATAATCCGGGAATCCAACTATCCAAAATCGACGTTGCGACAAATAAGTATGCTCCAAACGCCTATGGTGGCGACTTCGTGCTGGAAAGTGGTGAAGGAGTGGGGGGGCTTCTTACATCTGCACCGAGCTTAGCTCGTTTCATTGCTCAGCATGCCGTTTGGAATGTGGGAAAGCGAGAAAAAAACCTTACTCGGCACGGAACACTGGACGGTACCTGCGCGGGGGCTTTCTCCCGAGGCGACGGGCTGGATGTGGCCTACCTATTTAACCGTCGTGTTAGCGAAAACGAGCACGATGGAATTACCGCCGCGATCAAAGATGTCCGGCTGGTGGCGTTTTTAGCAAAACATATCGGGTTTTTCAATTACATCCGACTGTCTCCTATGAGTTGACTCCTGACGGTCAGTTCATGCGAAGGCGGACGCCTGGTATGGGTCGGGTACGGAAATTCAAACTTTAAATTCAGCCTTGATTCTGAAGGACTGCTATCGTTTCTCAACCGACTATGACGGATCAGAAGCGAAAAAAATTTGTCTACCAATTTTTGAAAAACTGCTGTGGTGATGCGGACTGTCACGATTTTTAATAGAAAAAAATTCAAAATTGCTGGCAAAATGCGAATAATCATAACTGCCAAAATCAGCATTTTAGGTCATCCGAATGTTTTTAAGTTTATACAGATTATAGTGACACCATTTATAACTTTACTCTTTGCCCCGCCCTTAACTGTTCTATGGGATACAATGTTCCCCGCCAATATACTCCGCTGTTTTGAAAACACTTCCAAGCCGCGTTGGCCATTATCGTAGCGATCAAAATAATGCCAAAAGGGAGCAGGAGATAGAAGGGAAGTTAAGTTAACAAAATGTCATCCATTTACCGCCCCGAAAAGTAAGCCGACACTGGCGGTAATGCTCATCGAGAGCATGCCCCAAAACGAGACACGGGCAATAGCAGTAAAAGCAGAAGACCCTCCAATGAACCCAGATAGCCCGCCCAACAACATCAGGGATAACAGTGAAATAGAACCCACTATAGTAATCAGAGGCATAGTGTCCGATCCGGTTAAATCTATGATAATTTGATTGACTTGTGCTAAAGGCAAGTGAGGAAAAACCATAACCATCAAGAGTGGTAGCAATGCGCCCAGTGAAAACGTCATAGCAGAAATCAAGCCTGCCTGTAGGGGATGTGCAGTGGTGATTTCAGTTAGTCCTAATTCATCACGGGCATGAGCTGCCAAGGCATCGTGGCGCATAAGTTGCTCGGCAACCTGCAGGGCTAGTTCCGGTTCGAGGCCTCTATCGATGTAGATGGTTTTTAGTTCATTTACTTCATGATGGTGATTATCCGCCAGTTCTTGCTTTTCCCGCCTCAGGTCGGCTTGCTCAGTATCAACTTGGGAGCTGACAGATACATACTCACCGGCCGCCATAGACATGGCTCCGGCTACCAAGCCGGCTGTCCCGCTAACCAGTATGGCATGGAGATCTGTATGAGCCGCCGCTATTCCAATCACAAGACTTGAAGTTGAGACGATGCCATCATTGGCACCTAACACGGCTGCGCGTAACCATCCGATACGATGTGCGCGATGAAATTCAGAATGTCTCAAACGAGTTCCTTTAAAATTTTAGCATGATGAACAAGGGTACTATTGCACTATTGGTAAGTGTCATCGACGTCTTTTTTTCCCGTTAACATGACTTTAACCAGTTTCTCTTTATCAATGTAACTGGAAACGGCGACACCCAAAATGTGTAAAAACACTAATAAAAGCGTCAGGTTAGCGAAAACCTCATGTAATTCTTCCCAGAATTCCTCCCCTTCTTTATCAATCCGGCGCTCGTTACCATTACGCTCGGATTTTTCATCGTCATCCTCGTCATCCGCTGCGTTGGCCACAGAAATCAGTGATGTAGACTGGATATGTGTCTGGGCTTGCGTTGCTGAAACGGCGAAAGGCCCTTTATTATCCTCTACCGCATATAATTTTAAGCCCGTCAAAGTAGTTGCCGCCAGACTTAATAACAAGGCAACAACCATAGCACCGCCAGCAGGATTATGGCCAATATAATGCTGTGGCTTGCGTGTTATCAGATTTTTTAAGCAACCAATAATCTGAGACGGGGAATATATAAAATTACTGAAGCGTGCATACTTACCGCCGACAAAGCCCCACAGTATTCGAATCAGCAAATAAGCGGTTACGACATAGCCTGCCCACACATGCAAGTCCATAAAATCATCTTCGGTAAAATAAGCCGTAAAAAATGCGATCACTAAAGTCCAATGTCCAATTCGAACCACTGGATCCCATACCCTTAAGGTTTTTTTATCATTTGTCATGTAATTTCTCCTGACTAGTAGACCGATACAAATTGTTAAGTCTAATATTGAGTTAAACTTGTCTTTTTAACATCCGTCATCCGACGTATAAGTGATTTAATGACATTAATTAACGATACCAGGCGATTTAGCCAATGGGCTATTGCTCTCAGTCTATTTGTTTTTATGCTAATTACGCTAGATCTGCTTGGTGACTATCGAGATGGCGTCCCTTGGACGCATTTGCTCACCGAAGTAGTCATTCTGACGCTTTCCCTGCTCGGTGTTGCTTATTTTGGCCGGCTTTATTATCAATTTTCGCAATCTAAAATCGATTTGCTGACCCAGGATTTAGCATTAGCAAATCAACAAGCTCAGCAATGGCGTGAAGCAAATCGTGAGCTTATCGCGGGACTGGCTGTGCAAATTCGGAAGCAATTTGATATTTGGCAACTCACCCAAGCCGAAGTGGAAGTTGGAATGCTAATGCTGAAGGGCCTGAGTCATGGCGAAATTGCCCATGCGCGCAATACAAGCGAACGTACCATACGTGACCAAGCCCGTGCAGTATATCGGAAAGCAGGGGTAACAGGGCGCACCGAATTATCTGCTTTTTTTCTGGAAGATTTGCTGTTGCCACGTCAGCAATAGTAAAAATGAACAGTTACCTCAAGCTATAAGCCACGCACTCTCTCGATGAGCTGCCGCTCTCGTACAGCGAAATCGCTGACGGGCGGCTAGGCTGCTTTTAAGTAACGGCGTTTGAAAGCAAGGAGTCCCGTTAACCCGGAACCAAATAACCATATCGCTGTAGGAATCGGCACTGCTGAGACTTTTAACTCCATTGAATACTCCAACGCATAGGCTCCCGCTTCGGATGCCTCTTGCCCGAGCATAGTA
>NZ_JBEBKJ010000146.1:0-4476 GCF_040079455.1 Methyloglobulus sp.
TGGGGCAGCCGCAGGCATTGGCGGTCGCGTTAAGTTTTTGCCGCTTGTTTGGACAGGATGTCCTCAAAACAAGCTTTCGCAAAAATAGCGACTCCCCGCCTTCCCGAACAATCAATACTAAACCGTTCCACCTGTTCACCCAACCTTAATGCCGTCAATTGCCCTCCCCAAAGACAACCGGTATCAATCGCGTAGCAGTTATCGCCCTCGTGATACCCTAAGCTAGACCAATGTCCGAATACGATTTTCATACCAAATTTTTTTCGGTTAGGCAGTGCAAACCAAGGCATCAGGTTTTCTGGCTGAGAACCGGGCGTACCGTTAAAGTTGAAATCCAGCCGCCCATATTTATCGCAATAACGCATGCGGGTAAAACAATTGATAATAAAACGTAACCGGGGCTTGCCGCGCAGCATGGGCGACCAAATGTCGGGTTTATTGCCATACATACCTTTGAGCAGGCTCCGGTAGTCGTTACCTTGCAAGGCTTTTTGTACCATTTCAGCCATTTTTTTGGTTTGGTTAAAATCCCATTGCGGCGGTATGCCAGCGTGAACCATGCAAAAATGCTCATCGTGGTGGAATAAGGGTCGATGTCTTAACCAGTCTATCAGTTCGTCCCGATCTGTTGCGGCTAGCACCTCTTTGAGCGCCACTTTGGTATTCGTTGATGGCACTGAGCAGGCGGCGGCAAGCAGGTGCATGTCGTGGTTACCCAAAACGGCAACTGCTGAACTGCCTAAGGATTTAATAAACCGTAAGGTTTGCAGCGATTTTGGGCCTCGGTTAACCAAATCACCCACAAACCAAAGCTGGTCATTGTGTTCATTGAAGGCGATGGTATCGAGTAGCCTGATTAGCTCATCGTAACAGCCTTGTACATCGCCTATTGCATAGATCGCCATCTAGTTAGTGTAATGTCCTTGGGATAGACAACGTAAACTTAGGTATAGGCGCATTAAAATTAACACCTTCATCGGAAATCATGGTGTACTGACCCTGCATGGTGCCGACGGGTGTTTCCAGCATCGCGCCGCTGGTGTAACGGAACGATTCTCCGGGTTTGAGATGGGGTTGTTCACCGATTACGCCTTCGCCCCTGACTTCCTGAACTTTGCCGTTGGAATCAGTAATCAGCCAGTGCCGGTTCAATAACTTTGCCGATACCATGCCGACATTAGTGATGGTTATGGTATAAGCAAACACATATCGACCGTCATTGGGCGACGATTGCGCCTCTATAAAATGCGGGTTTGCTTCAACTAAAATTTTGTTTTTTTCGGTCATTATCGGATGATACTGCTTATTTGTGGTTTGTTATAATTAACGGGAACCTCTGAATATGCCCTTCGACAAGCTAAGGACGAACGGTAACGGTTAATTCCGTTCGTGGTGAGCCTTTTGAACCATGGGCGGAATTAGCTTTTTCAGAGTTACCTGAATATAAGTTAGCATTTTATATCAAAAATCGACCGAAAAATAATTCACTAACCTAAAGCCAGTAACAGGATTAAGACATTGCACATTCATATTCTAGGTATTTGCGGCACTTTCATGGGCGGCCTTGCGCTGATTGCACGGGAACTCGGTTATCAGGTTTCGGGTTCAGACCAAAATGTTTATCCCCCCATGAGCACTCAACTGGAGGAGCAGGGCATCCAGTTGATGTCTGGGTATAAAGCTGAAAATTTAGTGGATAAGCCTGATTTAGTCATCATCGGCAATGCCTTGTCACGGGGCAATGCGGAAGTGGAAGCCGTGCTTAACCAAGGCATTCGTTACATTTCCGGGCCACAATGGCTGTCCGAACATGTGTTACAAGACAAATGGGTGCTGGGTGTTGCAGGAACGCACGGCAAAACCACTACCACCAGCATGTTAAGTTGGATATTGGAGCATCAAGGCTTTAAGCCCGGTTTTCTTATTGGCGGTATTCCGATGAATTTCGGTATTTCTGCACGACTCGGCGAAGCGGATTTTTTTGTGATAGAAGCGGACGAATACGACTCGGCCTTTTTCGATAAACGCTCAAAGTTTGTCCATTACCGTCCGCGCACCGCCATCTTGAATAATCTGGAATACGACCACGCCGACATTTTCCCTGACCTGGATGCCATTAAAAAGCAGTTTCACCATCTGGTCAGGACAGTTCCCGGCGAGGGTTTAATAATCACCCCGGCCTGTGAAAAAAATATCGACGATGTATTGGCGATGGGTTGCTGGACACCCGTGTCACGCACCTCAATTAATGGCAATTCGCAATGGAATGCCGAACTCGTAAAGGCCGATGGTAGCCAATTTAAGGTTTGGTTTGACGGCGTTGACCAAGGCTGTGTCGATTGGGCATTAACCGGCGACCATAATGTTTACAATGCGATGTCTGCCATTGTTGCCGCTAAACATGTTGGAATATTGCCGAGTGCTGCGATTGAGGCGCTAGCGGCGTTTAAAAACGTCAAACGCCGCATGGAAGTGATCGCCCAAATCAACGGCGTGACCTTATACGACGACTTCGCCCACCATCCCACCGCTATAGAAACCACGTTGGACGGCTTACGCAAGCAAGTTGGCTCTGAGCGCATCATTGCCATCGTCGAACCGCGCTCCAACACCATGAAACTGGGCGTACATACCGAATCCCTGGCACTGTCCTTACATGATGCCGACAAGGCCATTTTGTTCCAACCAGAAAACTTGGGCTGGGATTTAAGCGGCCTACTTAAATATGCCGGAAATATCGAAATCTGCCGGACGCTGGATGAAATCATCGACAGACTCAAACTGGAAGCGCGTTATGGCGGACATTTCGTATTGATGAGCAATGGCAGTTTTGGGGGGATTTATCAGCGGTTGCAGGGAGCATTAAATAATTATTAAACCGTATCTAAATCACTCAACTTATTCATGAATTATTACTTTGAACATGCCGGCGCACTTGCACCCCTGGCAGTTGCAGCGATCACTTTTTTTGGGTCTTTTCTAAATTCGTTTTTAACTAGGAATGGCGATAGAACTAAAATCAGGTCAGCGAGTTTAGTATTTATAGATAAAGTAATTAATGAAAGAGACTGGAAAAAACGAGAAAACAGAATAGTAATTGAAGAAGCTTTTGAACAACTTTATTCCAAACCCTTTTCATTCGAAGAGATAAAAATTTTAGTTTATTCAGAAAGTCCTAATGCAGCTTTTAGAACATATTTGAAATATCGCCCTAGGCTTGAAATAAACGATAAAAGAACAAAATTCAAATTTCAAAGCGGCAAAAAACCATACTATTTAATTTTTAAGCAAAAAATCAAGCTTCCCTTATGCTTTATCAAAGGATGTTTTTTATATATTTTATTCGCACTGCCTGCATCTTATGGGATGTCATGGCTTTCAAAACAAGGCATTAAAGTATTAACCATAGAAAATATGGTTATATTATCAGTATTGGACGTATTGCTTTGGATTTCCGCCATTATATTTCTAATTGAAGGAATAAAATACCATAGCAGTGTAAATGAATTATTGCGAGATTTAGCAGATAAATTCGAGAACAATTAATTTTAAAAATAGATAAAGAAGTACTTAATCAAAAATAATCGGCTTTCCTCTTGCTAATCGTTTAACTTACAGGAAATTCGATAAATCCATTGTTTTTCTGTAAATGCTTGTGATTCGGTAGCCATCCCAAACATAACAAAAATGCGGCCCTTGCTTAACCGGCGACAACACGCAAGGCCGGAAGATGGCGACGCATTCGCCGCCGAACATCCGTACACTATCGTAGACAATGCCGTTGGCACCCGTTTCCCTTAGCTGTTTTGCCAAGGTTTGGGCGGCGGCATAACGGTTCGGGTCGGGGTGGTAAATGTCTGGCATGGAAGGTTGGCAGTTGCGGATGTCGTGCAAATCTGCCGACAAGTCGGAAGCATAGCTCCGCATGTCTATTTCGGTCGGCGGTTGCTGGGTTGCTGTCAAAAACAAGGCGCGGTGATATTGCGTTTCAGCAATAGCGGTATCGATAGTGTTCCCCGCATAATAAACCCCGTAGCTGCCATCCGTGAAGCGGCTGCCTTCGGGATTGAGGTGAGTGAAAGCCGCCATTATCGGCGTGGTGCCTGCTCCTGAAACCCGGTCTTCGGGCTTAACCAAATTGATATCGCCCGCTTCATCAAGCAAGCGGTCATTGGTTAAGCCTTCAATGGCATAAACGATTTCCAGGTCGTCGGGTTCGGCAACGCGATCGAACAAGCCGACAGGTGGAAATCGGCTGGATACCAAACGCCAGCAGGGTTGCCAATCGACATGGCTTATCGGCAAGTCGTCAATCACGACCAGCCGCGCTGTCCGTCCAAATATTGCCGTACCACATACAAATCGGCCACGCGCCCGGTTAACATCCGTTCCAAGGCAGATTTGCCCTGAAAAGGCAGCGCCGAGTTAGGTCGCTTTATCCACCCATCGGCAGAATCGGCATTGGGCAACAATATC
>NZ_JBEBKJ010000147.1:0-4386 GCF_040079455.1 Methyloglobulus sp.
TTTGGTCGTTTCGTTTGAATGTTATTCATATTCATGGTCACCTCTAATGACATTATAAATCTGCCTCTAGAAGTGTCCTGTTTAATTAAACCATTTCAATGTCAGGTGCATGAATGTAGTTGTAACCTAAGTGTTCAAATAGGTTGATAGCGAAGCTTTCAATAGTCGCTTCTGTGAACTTAGTCATATATATTTTACTCTTACTATTGAAAATTATGCGTTTATGCATTACCTTAAGGTGAGTCTCATCTACCATGTTGTAGAAAGAGCATTCGAAGCCGCGTCAGTTTACTGGGGCGGCTTCAGCCTTTCTGGGCTTTCCAAAAATTATCCCGCTCCTTTTTGAATGTCGCTTTTCGATGCGGCTTATCTAAATAATACGCAGTCTTCAGTAAGTAATAACTCTTGCGATATTCCAAAACAACGGCAAAGTCTTCTGATTCGTGCCAGATGACAACACGCTTACTGCCCTTACGTTTATTTTCCCACCATGAAATTTCGTTATTCGTTTCAGCTTCGGTAATTAAATAGGCAATCCAGCGTATACGTTCGCAACGCCGAAAATCAGGTGTTCTGTCGTCCTCTACTTCCCCTTCTGAAATTACATGCCAAAAACCAAAATGTTTATTTTTTGATTCCGGGCGATATTGGCAACTAATCGGCAAGCCTTTAAAGCACAACTTGGCATGTGCAATTTCCGTTAAATAAATCTGATACAAACCGTCTTCATAAGAGGGCCAATCGCCCTTGAAAGGGAACAAATCGGGCAAGGTCATTAATTAAATTCCCGAGCTTGCCATACCAAAAGGTTAAATTTTTCCTCCCGCAATAAGGTATTGCGCTCAAGGCTATAACCCGATAACTGTTTAATTTGTCTGATTAATGTCTGCTTAGCCGTGCTGGTCTGCAAATCACGATGGAAATAAGATAATGCTCCAATCAGCAAATCGGTTATCTGTAACAGTTCGGATTCATGCGAACGGATTTGTTGAATGCGTTGGATGCTGTCACGATTAAAATCATATTGGCTATTACATAAACAACGGTGCAAGCCTTCCACCATCTCTTGGCTGCGCGTGTCCTTAATATCCAGGTAAATGGCGTACTGATGGTCAGGGCTAAAAATGGTTTTTAACAACGTAAAAAACATTTTGTAATAAAAATGATCGTGGTTTTGTTCAAATTGCTCATGACGGAGTAGCGACTTATCAGGAATAACTACACCCCTAAAATGTAATGCTGGCGTATTAAAAAACAGTTCGATTAACGCTTGATAGAACCCCAACTTAGCAGGTGATACCTTAGTCCACTTGATTTCAAATTGCCGAGACAAGCCATGCGCCGCCTTAAGTTGCCTTATTTGTTCTGCAATATTGGCAACATCTTGTTTTTCACACCAGATAGCACCCAAACTCATCGCTTTCGTGTGATCGTTTTCCAGATGGCAGGATTCGTCGCAGTAAATATTATAAAAACTCATGCCGTTTCCTCATCGAAACGGACACGCACTTCGCCGCTCATCAGTTTGGGTAAAAGGGTGTCGCGGAGGGTTTCTAGGGTGCGGATTTGACTTTGGTTTTCCCGTATTTTTTTAAAAAACGATTTAGAAATAATTTCAAATTTCTTCATTGTGATATTGTCAGGAATAATAATTTCCATTTCTTTAATCATCGCAGAATTTATGGAAGTTACAATTGATGAGGTGCTGCCAAGCAAATCGTACTTGTAATTCTTCAAAAATAGATACAGATATTCTTGAGTAAACGGTGTTTTAGAATTGAATTTGAAATGTGCTATGGCTTCATTTGAAAGCATGGTAGAAGTTGTAATAGCAACTCGTCCGACGGTCATTTTAAAACTTAGCACCACAGTGTTTTCTGGAATGACAGGAATGTTGAATTGCTCAATTGCGGCCTGTGTTAAGTATTCAGATGTTTGAAAAATATAAGCCCCATCATTGCCTAAGTCTTTAATCGAAATCCATTTCACATCGTTCGAGCTTGTTGAAAACCATTGGTATTGTTGCCTTGGTGGTGTCCGACCGATTGCAATATCAACAACGTCTTTTAGCTTCTTTTCCTCCCAACCCTCCTGCGCCTCGACTACAAACCACTGCCGGAACAGCGTTTCGGCCAAGGCTTCGAGGGTTTGGTTTTGGCGGTGCAGCAGGTCGATTTTATCGTCCAGGCTGCTAAGGACGGCAGCGATGGCTTTTTGTTCGGGGAGCGATGGAAGTAATAACGGTAATCGTCTCAAAATGGAAGAATTCAAATTTGGCATAGTCGTCCCAACAGCATGACCACTTACCCATCCTCTCATTTCTTCTGTTGATAGATAATATGCACAAAATTTTTGAGAAACTTCATCTGAAATAAATCGAACTCGTAAGCAACCAGTTCCACAAAGCCATCCTGATTCGTTTTTTGTTATATAAGCGCACTTTTCTACATCACCTCGGCGGCTATATACAATGTCCCCATCCTGCACTAAATATTTATCTAGTCGTTGTGCATCGATTTGTGAAATACAAGCGATATTATTTCTGTTAATCTCCAAGCGAGAACCAATATTGGTTGGCATTATTGAAGGTATGCCGATCTCAACGTAATCCGATGAATGAAGTTGACTGCCAAAAGGTCCAGTTTGAATGTTTGCAACTTCTCCTAATGTTATATGTTGCCTCTCACTCACAACTTAATCCTTTCCAAATTCCAGGCAATGGCCTTATAAAACACATCAATCATCGCCATCCCCTTTACGCTGAAATTCCAGCCGCGCTTTGGCTTCAAGCAGGGCTTTATGCAAATTGGCTTGCAACACTGCTTTGGAGTAAGTTTTCAGGTCGCGACACATTTATTCCACATCATCGCCAACCCGTTTAGCGCCATGCAGCCGCGCCAATTTACGGTCGAAAGTATGCAATACCAGTTGCTTGTTCTGTGCATCATCGAGAATTAAACAATCGGAAAAATCTGCATTGCTGGCACTAAAGACAGTTAAAACGCTATCTATGTGTTCGGCATTTTCTAAATGGATATGGGGGTGTTGAACCAGTTTTTCTAAAACCAAAATAACTTGTTCTTTGTTAAGTTGATAAACGCTTTCTAAAACCCAAACAGTTTCCACTAAAACAATTTTTGAAACCCATAGGTCACAATGGGTGTTGACTAAATTGAGTGCCTGTTCACATTGCGCTCTTGCATTAGAATCATCTATCAACAAGCGCACTAAAACATTGGTATCAATTGCTATCATTAAACCGTTCCGCCGCCCGTTGATAAATAGCCTGTTTCATATCGTCAAGTGATGCCGTGTTGGTTGCTTTTATAATGCCAAATAAATCATCAAACGGTTTTTCTGTTTTGGGCGTTTCGGGTTGATTAGGGGCTTCATTATCTAATAGGGTTAATAATGCACGCCCCACAGGTAAACGAACCAACGGCTCAACGGGCTGAATATGACCATTTTCATCAATTTTTACTTCTATGGTTTGTAACATAATTTAGTCCTATCGATTTTCAAGTCATGAAATTTTTATTTTGAAGCATTTTTATAAAAAGCACGAATTATTGTTACAGAAACTCTAATTAAGTCCTTCGACAAGCCCACAGGGACTTCCGATGGTCGTCGAACCATGAATGAAGTCAACTTGCTTAAAAAGCAGGTAAATATTCTGCTGGTAGCACAAAGTGCGGCCAGCTCAATTGTTGCGACACTGTCGCAACAATCGCCTGTTCAGGCAGGTAGCTAAAGAATTTGATCATCCGGGTTAAACTGGAATAGCTAAAGCCAGCCCCATATTCCTGTTGTGCCAACTGTTTAAGCGTCGCTAGGCCATACTCGGATCGCGCATTTTGCAGCAGCTCGGTTTTAATGGTTTTGCCGATTTGCCAGTAAGTCAGCACCAAGGCTTGGTTTACCTGGGTAGCCACATGGGTTTTGGCTGCTTCAATCAGTTGCCTGATGTCTTGATACAACGTGTCGAGGTTTGCTGTGGTTGGCGGGTTGAGTTGTGTCATATTTTGACCCTTGCCAAATTCTCGGCAATGGCTTTATTGAGTTCGGTTTCTTCGATTAACTGCGCCTCGAACTCCGCTTTCAGCGCGATAAACCGTTCGGCAAAGTTGAAATCATCCTCCTCATCCGGCAAGCCGACGTATCGGCCTGGGGTCAGCACATAATCCAGTTCCTTGACCCTTTTTATCGATGCAGAACAACAAAAGCCTTTGATATCTTCATAATTGGTCGCTCCCGGCTTCCTTCCTCCCGCGACATTAGCACCTCCCTGTGAAATGGTTTAATTAAACAGGACACTTCTAGAGGCAGATTTATAATGTCATTAGAGGTGACCATGAATATGAATAACATTCAAACGAAACGACCAAA
>NZ_JBEBKJ010000148.1:0-4378 GCF_040079455.1 Methyloglobulus sp.
GGTTTGGGCTAGGTTCTTCCAGGACATAGGCTATTGCTCGAACTTGAATAAAGGCTTATTTTACCCATTTTGGGGCTTGAGGTCGTGCAAAGGTCTCAAGACATGAGAAAATGAAAAACACGCCATCAAACATGACCACGGATGTCTATCTCCAAATTAAATCAACCAGACTCAACTAGACACGTATCTTCGCTTAAAGATTTGTGGCCTTTTATACGTCCCTATCGTAAAAGAATGGCGCTGGCATTTGTGTTGCTGTGCCTTGGCTCAGCAACCATATTATTGATTCCTTTGGCTTTTCGTGATCTGATCGACGTTGGTTTTGGGCAACGGCAAAATGTTAGCGGTGGACTGCTGGGGTCGCTGAGTTTGGACGAACGGTTTGCCGTGCTGTTTGGATTGGCGAGCCTGTGGGCATTAACCATTGCGGCGCGTTATTACACCGTGAGTTGGGTAGGTGAGCGGGTAACTGCGGATTTACGCAGTGCGGTTTATGCGCGGGTTTTGCTGCAATCTTCACAATTTTTCGAGACCTTACAAACTGGCGAAGTGTTATCGCGCCTGACAGGTGACACTACCTTGGTTCAGACCGTGGTCGGCAGTTCCATTTCGATGGGCTTACGAAGCTTGTTCCAGTTTGTCGGCGGCATGGTCATGCTCGCGGTGACTAGCTTTTATCTGTTTTCTTTGAATCTAGGCTTGATGGCAATACTGATAATTCCCATTTTAGCTATTGGACGTAAAGTAAAAAAACTCTCCCGTGAGTCGCAGGACAAAATTGCCGATGCTTCGGCATTGGCTGGCGAGATTCTTAATGCTGTACCGACAGTTCAAGCTTATACACAAGAACGGCGCGAAACCCAACGCTTTACTGATAGCGCAGAAATTAGCTTCATGACAGCCATCCGGCGTAGCCGTGTAAGAGCGTCGTTGACGGCACTTATAATTATGGCAGTGATGGGGTCGATTATTTTCGTGCTATGGATCGGCGCAAACTTGGTACATACAGGTAGCATGACGGGTGGACAACTGACTTCTTTCATACTCTATGCGGCCTTGGTGGCGGGTGGCGTAAGCACGATGGCAGAAGTTTGGGGTGATGTGATGCGTGCAGCAGGTGCAACTGGGCGCTTACTGGAACTGCTCCATGCTAAGTCCGCCATTGTCGAAGCCAAGATTCCTCAACCACTACCACAACGCGGAAAAGCTGATATTCAATTTGAGAATGTCACCTTCCGTTATCCGTCGCGCATTCAAACTGCTGCACTTGATGACATTACGCTCAACATAGCATCTGGTGAAAGCGTCGCGCTAGTGGGGCCTTCTGGAGCAGGTAAGACCACCTTGTTCCAACTGTTATTGCGCTTTTATGATGTCACGCAAGGCACTATCCGTTTTAATGGGCAAGACATCCGCCAGCTTTCCTTGCATGACTTACGTAACAACATCGCCATCGTCCCGCAAGATTCCGTGATTTTTTCCGCTAATGCTCTGGAGAATATTCGTTATGGCCGCCCTAATGCCAGCGATAATGAAGTCATAGCTGCCGCCAAATCAGCACAGGTAGAAGAATTCATCAGCCGTCTACCAGATGGCTATCGGACTTTTTTGGGCGAACGCGGCACCCGCTTGTCGGGTGGGCAACGCCAACGCATCGCCATTGCCCGTGCAATTTTGAAAAACGCGCCACTTTTGCTGCTAGATGAAGCCACCAGTGCATTAGATGCAGAATCCGAAATTCTCGTGCAAGAAGGCTTAGATGCTGCGATGCAAGGTCGTACCACCCTCATCATTGCCCATCGGCTGGCGACTGTGAAGAAGGTCAACCGTATCATCGTCTTGGATCAAGGACGTATAGTCGAAATTGGATCGCCGGATAACTTACTAAAACAGAGCGGTTTGTACGCTAAGTTAGCAAGTTTGCAATTTGTCGTTTAAAAATAAGCGAAGGCCAAAAACAGTTAAGGATTCCAATATGTTTGATTAGCACAAAAGGTTGCCTGAAAAATGCTAAAATCCAAACTTAACCTATCACTTTATTTAAGGAAACCCATGCCACAAATCACCATAGAACATAACCCCAGTGAAGAACGTTTGAAAGAATTAGGTGTGGCGAATTGGGAGATTTGGGAGAAAGAAGTCTCAGAATTCCCCATCGACTTTGACGCAACTGAAACAGCTTATGTCCTGGAAGGCGAGATTCTAGTGACACCAGAAGGCGGCGAACCTGTACGAATCTTACCTGGTGACTTAGTTGTTTTCCCAGAAGGCCTAAACAGCCATTGGAAAGTCGTCAAAGCATTGCGTAAGCATTACAGCTATGACTAAGTAGGCGGAATTTGGGGCAAATGTTGTTCCGATTATCCAGATTCCTCTGGGTTATTTCATTGATGTTCCTGGAATGCCTTGTCGCATATTTCCGTATCATGTATATTTGAATCGTGATTTATGAGGTGTTCCACGCACTTAAAATGCCACACTTTACCTAGTGTGGCGGAAAATTTCACGAGTGTTTGGGAGGTCTGCGTTTTTATAAATTCTATAGTTACCTAAAATAATGGATAGATATAACACTGACGCATCCAACCAAACAACGGTATCAGAACTAAATAGTACCGATGGTTTTGCAATAAACACAGAACAAAAAAAATGTAGTGAATATAAAGCACCCATAATTTTTTCTTTTTTCTCTGGTGCGGGGTTTTTGGACTTAGGTTTTGAAAAAGCGGGCTATGAAATTGGTTATGTTAATGAAGTACATAAACCATTTCTTGAGGCATATAAATATTCCAGACAGAAAATGGGTATGCCCCAGCCGCTTCATGGATACTTTGAAGGCAATATTGAAAGCTGTATTGCTGGTGAAGAAGCAGAACGTGTAACCCGCTTAGTTGATTTGGCAAAAGGAAATAAGCAGCTTGTTGGATTTATTGGATGTCCTCCATGTCCAGATTTCTCTGTCGGTGGAAAAAATCGTGGGCAACATGGGGAGAATGGCAAATTATCTAAAATCTATATTGATTTAATTTGCAGACAGAAACCAGATTTCTTTGTTTTTGAGAATGTAAAAGGGCTTTATCGGACTACAAGGCATAGGCAATTTTTTGATGGTTTAAAACACCAGCTGAAAAGTGCTGGATATAGTTGCACAGAAAGGTTAATAAATGCAATTGAATACGGTGCGCCACAAGACCGAGAACGCATAATTCTTTTTGGTGTCCTCCAGCAGCAAGCTAAAAAAGACCTTCCGAAATTTAATTGGTTCTCACATACGTTACATCCCGAAGGTAAAGCCCTAAGCTACCCGTGACCAGAAGCCCAACCCATTGCAATATTACGCCAACAACCCAGCCACATTCCTTTGGAATTAACTGTTCAGCACTGGTTTGAAAATAACAACTTTAAATAATTTACATATAAAACAAATACTAACATGAAAATACCGGTATAAAATTATATGAAAAAGATACCCACAAGAGAACAATTATTGAATCCTGTTTTACAGGCTCTTGTTGAACTTGGCGGTTCCGGTTCTATTGAAGAAATCAATGAAAAAATTATTATAAATCTCCAAATTCCAGAAGAACTTGTAAATATTCCGCATATCAAGAATAAAGAGGGTGGGCAAACAGAACTGGAATACCAATTAGCTTGGTCAAGAACCATGCTTCGAAGCAATGGGTATATCACAAATTCAAAAAGAGGTATTTGGGCATTAGTTGATAATAGCAATACCTCAGTTGAGGGAATAAACTTACCAAAAATACAATTATCAGCCTACCAACAAGAAGATCTTGAAGAAAACTGGAAATCTAAACTTCAAAAAATTTTAATTGAAAAACTAACTCCCGATGCTTTTGAAAGATTAATACAACGTTTTTTAAGGGAAAAAGGCTTTTCACAAGTTGAAGTAACAGGAAGGTCTGGTGATGGTGGCGTTGACGGCAAAGGAATTGCAAAAATTAATGGAATTCTAAGTTTTCATATTGTTTTTCAATGTAAAAAATATCAAGGTGCCGTTTCAGCCGGGCATATAAGAGATTTTCGTGGTGCAATGGTTGGAAGAACTGATAAAGGTCTATTTATAACAACGGGTTATTTTACAAGAGACGCTATTAAAGAGGCGACTCGTGACGGTACACCGACTATTGATTTAATTGATGGTGAAAAACTAGTTGAGAAATTAAAAGAGCTGAATTTAGGTGTAAATGTAGAATTAATTGAAAAAATTTCAATTGATGAAAAATGGTTTGAAGGTATATGAATTTTAAATCAATATTCTGAGACCTTTGCACAAACAGCAGAAACTCCGGCTGACTGGTCAAAAGCCGATTTTTTTGAATTGGCATTCACCTTAATGGGCGGTATTCGGCTGAAA
>NZ_JBEBKJ010000149.1:0-4313 GCF_040079455.1 Methyloglobulus sp.
ATCCGTTATTACAGATCAGGTAGTCTGTATATATCTCTAGGTTTTCTTTTTTCATCCCAGAATCATACGCGTTTAAAGAGTAGGGTGCGTAACATCAGTGATTAATTTTTAGGCTGCCATCCGCCTCACAAAATTAATTACGCAATCCGGTAAGCAAAAAAGATGTTTACCTTCAGGTAGGAGTGTAAAAGGAGTCAGTTGAGATTACTGTGAAATTTTTCACAACGAATGTGTGAAAAAATACCGTTAGACGGTTCAGTTGTAATTAAGGGCATATCTAATAATCCCCCCATTTTCCCATGATTTTTGCATACCCTGAAATAGCCCTAAAATGAGATAATAGTGGCAACTCCATCAAGACCTGATCAAGCCCATGAAACAACCCCGCCAACCTGGATTATTTGATGTCGAAGAACGCGCCGCTCAACTGGCCGACATGGGCGATCCCCTAGTGGGATTGAAGGCCCACATAGACTGGGAGGCGTTCCGGCCTGAACTCAATCGGGTGCATGAGAAGGCTAGAAAAAGTAATGTCGGCACCAAGCCCATCGATGTCGTGCTGATGTTTAAAGTGCTGGTGTTCCAGCAACGGCACAACCTGTTGGATGATGGCATCGAATACCAGTACCGTGACAGCTTCAGTTTCATACCCACAGGGCACAAGTGCGCTTCTTGGGGCTGCAACTGGAAGACCGCGTCCCCGATGCCAAAACCGTCTGTTGTTTCGGGATCGGCTTAAGGCCTTGGGCTTGGTTGAAAGGTTGTTCGTCGGTTTCCACCGGCAACTGGCAACCCAAGGCTATATTGCCCAGGTCGGGCAACTAGTCGATGCCACCTTTGTCGAAGTGCCACGGCAGCGCAACACCCGTGAAGACGACTTGTATGATTAAAACCAAGCAACTTATCAAGTTTTTATTAGAATAGGAATTCTAGTGAAAAAATGGGTGAAGTAGACCGATACGACTTTGGTTTATTCAATAAAACCGTCATGCAGCAATGGTCGCTTCACCTAGCTTTTTATAACTCGAACAGTTGCCAGGAACACGTTGTGATTCCGCATTTACAAGTATGAGTACTAAAGGTAATTATCATATCAGATCCTATAAATACATACACCATGATTGGCATCGATGTCGCACCAACAGTAGGTGCTTTAGGCGAAACTTAAGTTAGATATTGCCATTGACGATAAAAAAGTGTTGACCATTGATAATAAAGAAGAAAGATTTAAAGAGCTATTAAAAATCATCCCAGCTATTGATCAGGTTTGTTTTGTGATGGAGGCAACAGGAGGTTACGAAAGAAAACTGGTCAGTTTTCTGCAATCAAGAAACATCGCCGTTGCCGTCATTAATGCAAAGCGGGCCAGTGATTACGCTAATTCCATGGGCGTCTATGCTAAAAATGACCGCATTGACGCAGAGATGATTCGTCATTACGCGCAAGTCTCGTTCGCTAAAGGTAGACTAAAACTGCGCGAATCACGTACGGAAATCGCCCAACAACTTGAAGATCTGCTAAGGCATCGTAATCAGTTGGTCGGGCAAAGGACAGTGGAGAAACAGCATTTTGAGGCGGCCATTAATAAAGAATCGGTGCGTTCAATCACCCGTATGATTAAACAGCTTGTTAAGGAAATCGAAAGAATTGAAAACAGGATCACCGATTATGAACATTGACAAGCCTGCTGTGGCATAGGTTACCTGGGTAATAGCCGGAATAAATTCTTTAAGCCGGGCAACTAAGGCATTCATTGAGCCGTCCAGACTGGGTATTTAGGCTCGCGCTCGTATGCCACCAAACGGTTGACCGGGTCAGCCAGCAAGCGGTAACCATTGCCGCATAAGGCTAGTAATGCGTCCCTTAAGACTACCTGTTCAAAGTGCCGGTGGACTTCCGGAATATTGCGTTGTAGCAGGGCAACTACATGGGATTCAGGCTTGACGGTTTGGCTGAGTTGGTAACCGCTGAACTGCAACAAATACTGGGTGCTATCCTTGACCGTGTTGATGCCATCGGGGATGTGGACATCGATCACGGTCAACAAGGGGTTTAGTTGCTCAGGCGGGGGTTTCGCCGGAAGGTAGCTGTAACGCCCTGTTTGAACGAGGATAGGGTCTTGCTTGGAAACTGGTTGGTTCACGTAGACCCCGGGCCGGGATTCCCAAGTGTCGGTTGCCCTCTGCTTTGCTTGATGGTGCTTGTCCGAAGCCGAGGTGGATTGGTGGGCGCAAGCGGCGAGCAATAGACCCGGCAGGACAAGTGAAATTAGGGTGTTTAGTTGTGAGGGCAACATAGGAACACCATTCGTTTTTATTGGGACGAATGATGCCAGTGGATTGACAAATTAAGCAAGAATCAACCGACCTTTGCTTTTAAGCGATTAAATTAGCCTGTAAATCAGTTGCTTTTTGGCGTACACATCAGAAAAAATAGGTAAATAGCAATTTTATGGGTGGACAAGTCCTTATTGGGGGACAGACCAGTCCGCTAACTTAAGTCCAGAAACACGTTGGAACTCGCGGGTATTGTTCGTCACCAAGGTTGCTTTTAACGCGATGGCATGGGCAGCAATCAGGAAATCAAGTGGCCCAATAGGGGTTCCTTGCGCTTGCAGTCTTTTCCTGAGCGGGCCGTAGCAGTGGGCAACCGTCCTGTCGAATGGCAAGACCTCGAAGTCCACCAGAAACCGTTCCAGCCGATTAAAGTTATCGACGGGCCGTTGACTGGCGGCAATCCCAAATTCCAATTCGGCGACGGTAATGGCCGATAGCCCGACCTGGCTGCGGTTAAGCCCATCCAGGTGTTCCACAATTCGTGTAAATCCTGGACGCTGGTTGAGGAGGAATATGCAAATATTGGTGTCCAGCAAATAGAATTCAGTCGAAGTCACGATGCTGCTGGTCAGTTGGTTGTTCGCGGATAAGTTCCATCGGGCCTATTTCCTCAAGCATCGCCAATAAGCTTTCGGCCCGGTATTTTTGTGGCAACAGGATGACCATGTCCCCTAATTTTTTGATAACCACTTCATTTTCCTCGAAACGGAACTCTTTGGGTAATCGGACGGCTTGGCTATTGCCGTTAGTGAATATTCGTGCAGTATCCATGGGCTTCCACCTCGGGCGGGGTTATAAGTACATCCATAGTATATACGTTGTAAAAACGGTTTGCCACTTTTGCCGGATTGCGAATACCCGTTAATTAATGCGTTACGTACATTCACCATTCAGTGTGATGTTAATATGTAAGCGCTCGATTAACTGCATCTATTCTTAACATCTATAATCGTGTCAAAGTATCCCCATTTTAAAATAGGGATTACGCGATGTCGGAAGCGTTACCAGAACATGACAAAACTGATAACAAATCCCTAACCGAACAGGAGCAGTATTGGCTTGACCACTATAACCGTTGGCAACAGTCCGGTTTTAGCCTGGCGGGTTATGCGCGCAGCCAAGGTTTGTTGGAGAATACCTTTTATGGCTGGCACGCCAGGTTGAAGAAACGCGGTCTGGCAAAGCCAGAACCAGCGCCCACCGTATTTCACCGCGTCACGGTTAAGCCAACCGAACCTCTTATTGCTGAGATTACTAGCAATGAAATAACTTCATTTCGTTTCCACCTGCCCAACGGTATTGACTGTGAGGTGGCTGGTATTAAGGTTGCAAATTATGTCGAATTACTGGAAACGCTGGCTCGTATTCGCCTATGATACGGTTTTCTGAGCCTACTTGGCCTGTGTATATTTGCGCCAAGCCGGTCGATTTTCGCAAGGGCATGGGTAGTCTGGCGGTGCTGGTCGAGGCGCAGCTTAAGCATGACCCGTTTGCCGAAGCGGTATTCGTGTTCAGCAATCGCCGATCAAATGCCATCAAAGTCTTATACTGGGAACGCAACGGTTTTTGTTTGTGGCAAAAGCGGTTGGAGAAAGACCGTTTCGTTTGGCCAAAAGCCAATAATACAGGTGTTGTCTCTTTGACTATCCAACAACTGGAATGGCTGTTGGCGGGGTTCGATGTCAATCGAATGAAGCCGCATCAAGCATTGAAATATCACTCAGTTTTATAGTGATATTACTGTATTTTCAATCGCTTAACATACAAGCTTATAGTATAATAAGCGTTATGGAACAACCACTTGACCTACCGGATGACATTGCTGCTTTGCGTGAGCTTGTGGTCAAATTACAAAGTGAAGTCCAATATCTTCAACATCAAAAATCCCATCTGCAAGAACAAATCCGGTTGTTAATTCACAAACGCTTTGGCGCCAATTCAGAGAAATACACTGCCGAACAAGCAGACCTGTT
The DNA here is from genome assembly GCF_040079455.1 of Methyloglobulus sp. Classification (GTDB taxonomy): domain Bacteria; phylum Pseudomonadota; class Gammaproteobacteria; order Methylococcales; family Methylomonadaceae; genus Methyloglobulus. The sequence goes on from NZ_JBEBKJ010000149.1 coordinate 4,310, forward strand.
CAAC
>NZ_JBEBKJ010000150.1:0-3966 GCF_040079455.1 Methyloglobulus sp.
CAAAATCGAACCCGGCGAGATGATCGCCCTTACAGGTCCATCGGGCGGCGGGAAAACGACGCTGATGAAGCTGATGATGGGATTATTTGAACCCAATCACGGTAAAATCTATATCGGCGATACACTGTTGTCATCGCTCGACAAGCGCAAATACCGCAGACAAATCGGCTCTGTGGCGCAGGATGATATGCTTTATGCGGGGTCACTCGCCGACAATATCGCTTTTTTTGATCCGGAGATGGACATGGAGCGGATAGAACGGGCCGCAACTATCGCGTGCATTTATGATGACATCAAAGCCATGCCCTTAGGCTTTGACTCCCTCGTCGGCGATATGGGTTCTACCCTGTCTGGGGGGCAGAAACAAAGGGTGCTTTTGGCCCGGGCTTTATACGGCGAACCCAAAATACTGTTCATCGATGAAGGTACGGCTCATCTTGATCCCGAGATTGAAGATAAGTTACTGAATAACCTTGCGACCCTTAACATAACACGTATAACGATAGCGCACCGGTCAAAAGCCATTGTGATGGCAGCTCGGATAGTTCGAATAGTTCAAGGTTGCGTGAACTAGGAACGGAAACGGAGAACTTCAATGGGAGGCACACATGCTTTACAAGTCCGCAACTCGTGAAAAGGCCACAGGGTGGCGTGAACTGACCGCAGCTGAGTGTAAACAAGTTTCAGGCGGTTGGTGGGGCCTGATAGGTAGTTCAGATGACTTTGCTTACGCCTACACCGGGCATTCTGAACAGTTGGAAGATGGCACATGGGCTGTTTGGTACTCCGAGGATTGGGAAATATATGGACCAGGCTCTGGTTCGCCGGGGGCCTACCGCACATGGCAGGATGACATTTTGAGCTGGCTTTCAAATGGTAGCTTGTTGGCGTCTGATATAATTGACTGGAATTCGACCTCGTGGAGTTCGTCACCTACCAATTTTGTAATGGGCTTGAATACCGAATCTAGGTTTGCCGCATCCGGCTCGCCTATGGTCATTGTCGGTGGCACAGCGGTCCCTGTCGGCGGCGTATCTATTCCGGGGTCCTCGGGATTAAATGCCGCTGGCGAGATAGTAGTTAATGCAACATTAATGGGCTGGGATCAGTCAACATCGTATCGCCTTTCGTTTACAGATCCAAACACCGGTCAAATGAGTTCTTGGGTTCATAATTCAAGCTTCGTTGAAAACGCTAGAATTGTGGCCGATGGTAACGTTATGGTTATCGACGAAAGCGCACTGGCAACGCCTATGACTCAAGCTGAGAGGGACGCTCTGGCTCTCTTCGATGCGCTTCGTAAGGAAATAATTGCCGACTTAATGAATTATTATTTACAAGATCCGAATAGCTTTTTTCTGTTAAATGATGGACGAAAAATTACTGTTTCGGATTATATAACGTTGCTACAGAGAGCAGATGTTAAGCTTTTTGAAGATAGCTATTCTTGGGGTAATGCAGGCGTTGGTGGTACAATTTACAATAATGGTGATCCAGTTTTTGAAATTAGAAGATCTGACTTTCTATCTTATGCTAACAATGCTGATTCTCGAACATTCTGGCTGCTGCATGAAGCGACACATATCACCGTTGACGGAAGGCGCGCTCATATGGCAATGGGCAACGGTGATCCACTAGAGTGGCGAACTAATGACATTACATACAGCATAGCAAGCCTGATAGGCCGAACTATTACGGACATAGCACAGTTCCGCCCTTTGACAGGAGCAGGTTACACGCCAACTACTGTTTCCTTAGTTAGGCAACCGCCGCCAGTCGTGCAGTAGCTAGTTTTTGCGAAGCACGCATAGGTAGAGTGCTGCTTTCAAGTTGAATGGAGTGCAAAATATGCTTTTTGGATCATTGAACTTAATTGGATTGCTTGCCCTAATACAGCCAACTTCACTACCATCGAGTGTGGCCAAAGACCAAAAATGTATTGTTGAGATTTCTGAACCATTTTTGAATGAAAAAGATGCCTCTATTGATAGCATCATTGGGCAGGCGAAGCTTTCTGATGTAAGTTATTCTTTCAATATTGGTGAAATTGGCATGGATACCCAGATAGATTTGTTGCCGCTAACATCCGCAGGATATATTGACGACGACTATTTTGAAATCAAGAAATTACCTTCATCAGGTAAGTTTGAACTCTGTCGTGGTGAATCTTTGACTGAGCCTCGTTCAGCTGGATTTCCTCTATACAGGAGTATCCCAAAAGAGCGTCCAACATTAAGGGGTTACAAGTTGAAGGCAATTTCTCCTGCATATTCAGAAACCCAAATAAGGTTTGGTGTATGGGAGAACGAATTTGATAATGGAAAGCCGAACCTGATTGTAGGATTTTACCCACAGCACCCCGTTGAAGTTGTCTATCTCGGGACTTCGAATATCGACTGGGATTCAGCTGTTGTTCATTTCGGTGTGCACGGAGAAAGCACCCTAGTGTTAGCTGATTTAAATGCGCCATCTGGATTGAGTATTTTCACTTACGGGGTGGAATTAGGATTTAATAAGCCGTGACGCGTTTTCCACGTCTGCGCTTGCAGATGGCCTGTGGCGACACCACAGTTTGTCACTAGCTCATCGCCATCAATCCCCATCCTAGAATTATTATAAGGATAGCAGCGATAATGGCGATCCTTGGAAGTTCTGGAGACGCTACACTAGGCCGTCGACTCATAATGATGAAGTCTGATGCGTATGCAAGTGAGCTTCACCATGGCGAAGAGGGCTGCTCTGAGCTGGTCATAGCGGGTGGCGATGCGCCTGAAGCATTTGAGTTTATTGAAAAAATGTCCGACAAGATTGCGCTTTTGCAAAGCCATAGCGAGAAGAAGATCGGACTTTTAGGCATCGTTTTTGGCGGGATATTGGCTCAGTTGCCGCGATTTGAGACATAATCTCACATCCAACTATTTTCATAAGCTTTGTTACCTAGCACCAGCTGACCTTGCGGATGTCGGAATTACGGCGTCGCGTGCAATATTCCCCAATTAGGTAATGATGCGGCAACGATACCGGGAACATGGATCGTCATCAAGGGAGCTTTTGCATTTCTGATTGCTGAAGAATTACTATGGAGTAAACTTTCCCAGCAACTGACTCATGCGGCTCAAACGGCGTTATTGATTGGACCCAACGCTGGTGTGCTGTGTCCCGGTGTGTTTATCAATCTTACTGCGCCGGACTCAGGATAGTCTCTGCACAGAGTGGATAACTCCGCGCCTGATTCTTTAACTGGCGGACATTGCCGACAAATGATAACTAGTCACCGCAGTGTACAATCGGCGGAATTCCTGTGGAAACCACCATCGTTGTCAGCATTAACTGTAATGCCTGATACAACGGCGTCAAATAGTGCCTGACCGTTCTCGCTTAGCCGCTGTTTGAATGTTTTGTCACGGTCGGTGACAGAGTGCATACATGTTCGGGTAGCTTGCCGATCAAGCGCACTAGACGGGAAACCCCCGATGTCGATGAGCATCTGAAAGCTCTTAGACCATTTGATTTCAACGTGTTTTCCCGAAACAAGAATGTTCGATGTTGCTGATTTCACGATTTGGCGGATTCCGTGTGTTTTTTGCGATTACGCCATATTTCCCAAGGCTTTCGCATGTTTGATAAATTCCTCAACCTATATTTTCGAGGACGCAAAAGGCACCGTTGGCGCGTGACTGATGCAGAGAAGAAAAACATTATTCACGAGTGAAGGTACAGCCTCTCTTGATTCCGAAATTGAGGATAAGCTGCTGAATAACCTTGCGACCCTTAACATAACCCGTATAACAATAGCGCACCGATCAAAAGCCATCGAGATGGCTAATAGAACGATAGGGGTGTTGTCGGGATTTGTGCAAGAAACGCGCCCTGTTGGCGCACTCGAAGGAGAGAATGCATATGTTACGTGAACTTACACATGAAGAAATGGGATTTGTATCTGGGGGCGATATTATTGTTAACGGT
>NZ_JBEBKJ010000151.1:0-3880 GCF_040079455.1 Methyloglobulus sp.
AGAATGACCGCAAAAAAGATGGGACGACCTGTTGGTTAGAGGAAGATAAAAAATAGATGAATAATTTAAATTTACTCTGACCCCATTTATTCTAATCAATAGTATTTTGTAAGCATTAATTTTATAAGTTTAAGGAGGCTGGGTTGTTATCAGACTATGAATACCAAAAGTTAATTGAGACAGAACACATTATTATGTCTATTTGGCTCGGTTTGATTGTGTTTGCCTTGGTAGCCACTTTGTTTAAATGCTATAAAAAAAGATTTGTGGATGATGTTGCCTATCAAAAGCATCGTCTTTTTTGGTTGCGCTTGGCTGTTCTACTGAACTTAATTGGGTCAATCTATACAACGGAAATTATTACTCATTATTTTGGCTACGTAAGCGAAAGTTTTAACCAAATATTTGACCTTGACCAGTTCTTGTATTTCATCGGTATTTTACCCAAAGAGTCATTGCTGTTTTTTATTCCAGTATTAATTTTGTTAGCCGTCAGCTTGATACCAGCAAAATTGCAAAATTGGCTGAGTAAGGCAATAAGGCATAAGCCGCAATAACCCCGTAAAGCTTAAATTAAATCCACTGCCATACCATGTTTTAAAGTTTCATTCGTTTATAAATATTAAAACTTAAAGAACTAACTATCTAATATAGCTATTCAAAACTATTGGTGTTATTCGTTGTTTTTAAGCCACAAATGATGACTGTATTTTTGAAAGATTAAGGAGACTTAAGTGCCTGAATTACCATATGAGGACATAGCCGCTGTTTACATTATTTGGCTCAGCTTGATTACGCTTGCCCTGATAACCAATTTATTCCAATGTTATAAAAAAATTTTTGTCGATGATGGCGTACACCGAAAGCATCATCGATTATGGCTTAGCTTCGCTATCCTGTGGTATTTGATGGGGTCAGCGTATATATCAGAAGCTATAACACATTTTTCTGGTTTTGTTAATCTAAGAGTTAACGGGGCTTTATTTTTTGACAATTTTATATATTTTGTCGGTATTACACTTAACTTTTTATTGGTATTTTCTATTCCAGTATTAATTTTGTTAGCCGTCAGCTTGATACCAGCAAAATTGCAAAATTGGCTGAGTAAAGCAACACATCCATAAGAATTACCATTTAATTTTTGGGTTAAAAATTTAGTTTAAAACAGGCCATAAGATGGGGTTTTCGGATAAATGCTATGACACGGTTATTCAAAACTCATAGGATTATTAGCAATTTTTAAGCGGCTTGTGATGATTTTATTTTTGAGAGACCAAGGAACATAAATGCAAGAATTACCCTATGAGAAGATATCCGCTGTTTACATTATTTGGTTTGGTTTGATTATGTCTGCCATTGTAATAACTTTGTTTCAATGTCATAAAAAAAATTTTGTCGATGAGCTTATATACCGAAAGCATTGTTGTTTTTGGATTAGTTTGACCATGTTTTGGTATTTGATTGGGACAGCGTATTTAACAACTATTGCGTTTATTAATTATGACGATGATTTTTTTCAATGGTTAGGACATGATTTCGTACAGTCTTATTTATGGGTTTTCCTAGCTCCTGTTTTAATATTGTTAGCCGTCAGCTTACTACCGGCAAAATTGCAAAATTGGCGAAGTAAAGCAATAAGGCATAAGCCGCAATAACCCCGGAAAGCTTAAATTAAATCCAGCGACTATTTTTGGCGCGAAAATTTTTTTGATACCCAGTTGAAAACCACTGTTACTCAACACGGTAGGTTTTATTCATTTCACTTACAAGGTTTTTTATTTTTAAGGAATCGCTTATGGGGCCTCCACCAATACCTGAAGAGGCAGTTGCAGTTATATTGTTCTGGATTAGCATCGTCGTTTATGCGTTAGTCGTTACTTTATATCAGTGCTATAAGAGAAAATTTATAGATAATGCTATTTGCCGCAGGCATTGTCGCTTTTGGCTTAGGTCGGCAGCGTTGTTCTATTTTATTAATTTTGCTGTTGCTTTATTTTTTGGGTCAACTAATGAAAATAGCCCACTTTATACGTTTGATAAAATTAATGTAGATAGTTTTTATTTACTCAAAGACCTGTTAAGTTTTTTGTTAATTCCGTCTTTAATGTTGTTAGTCGGCAGCTTGGTGCCAGCAAAACTGCAAAATTGGTTTGGTAAAAATGTGAAAGGCCGTAAGGCGGATTAGCCGCGCAACTTGGTTGGGTTTTGGTTTGTCACTTTTGTTTGGGCGCGGCGTAATCCGCCGAATGTGGCATACCCTTACCATTCGGCGGATTACGGCGCACGGAAACTCCTTACATATCTACCTGTTTAACTGTATGTGCGCCTAATCCGCCCTACGGCCCTTGGCATTGCAACACAAGGCAGCGACTTTGAATCGTCATGTTTCAATTTGTGCAGGGAGGGTAATACCTTCTATGAAGTTGATTCCGCACCAAATTAGGGTCAGGTTACTGGTATGGGCGCACAAAAATAGCGCATAAAAACAATTTATATTTTTTATGCTTGTTCCCAAGCTCCGGCTTGGGAACGCTATTTTTGGAAGCTCTTGCTTCCTTTATTAATGTTTGAAGCTGGATCTTCTGAGGCTTGGATTCCCAAGCTGTAGCTTGGGAATAAGCATTAATTGCCTAATAGTTATTTCGGAGATGGCTGGCATGTTTCTATTGGTCGTATGGCTGAACGCAGGCGTTTGCTGGTATCAAGCACCGTGAAATTAACAGGCAATTTAGTGGCCTTATAACCTGGAGTGGCATATGGGACTATACCTTCCCCCAGAATACATTGCTGTAGTTAATTTGTGGATCATCATGTTTATACTCGGTGTGTTATCGGTTTTGATAGCCTTTTTTGCCGGGGGTTTTAAACATGCAGTATCTTACCGGAGGTGTTGTCGCTTGTGGTGGGGGCTGGTTGGTATACTTTATGTATACGGCTGGGTATATTTTTGTGGCGAACACGGCTCTAGCTATAATTGCCTAATAGTTATTTCGGGGATGGCTGGCATGTTTCTATCGGTCGTAATTAGTGCCAGCAAACGAAGGGAGGCGCATCGTTCGTGTGTGATTTGTTTGCTCGATTGATGCGCCGCACGCCGTTTGGCACATCCTATGGCTCTGCCTTTTAGCACATTGCAACTTCGATAACAGCCGACATCCGAAAGGTTATTGCGCCTTTTTCAAACGCATCGGGATATGCGCGGTACGCTGTGAAAATGTAGGTTGTGAAGAGCTTGCGAATCCCAACAAACCGAACCCCAAAATGTTGGGGTTCGTACCTCACCGCCAACCTACAAAATACCCAACATACGGGATATGTTTAATTTTTCATGCGGCGTAATACGCTACGCTATTACGCCCTACGACCCTGATAAATAGCAGGCGGCATAGTTAACAGCAAAATAAAAATAATATGCTTTATAAATGATTTCCATCAGGTAACCATCCCCCCCCCCAAGTAAGAGCATGATACAACATCGCCGAAGTCACCGAAGCAACCAGCCAGAAAATTATGAAGCTTTCATAAAACTGCTGATTTTTAAAGCGTTGCTTAACATAAAATGGGATGGTTAATATTGTACTCAACCAAATGACATAATACGTGATCGAATAGGTCATTCTCACTATTTCTGAAAACATCTCTTCTGTGCCGAATAGCATGCTTGAATCCAGAACAACTGGAAAACCCAATCGCGATTTGAGCGAATAAAATAATATACAACCAAGTAGACTTGTTCCTAACAAACAGTAAATGTTTTTATGCTTAATGAAAGAATTGGTCATAGGGAACCTCTAATAATCCCCTCTCCCTCTGGGAGAGGGCTAGGGTGAGGGATATAATTGCTTGATTTTATTACCCTCATTCCGGCCTTCTCCCAGAG
>NZ_JBEBKJ010000152.1:0-3787 GCF_040079455.1 Methyloglobulus sp.
TGACCTGAACCCTGAGAAGATAGAAGGCTACAATGCCCGCAATGCGCCGTTTGGAAGCGCAGAAGCCACAGGAACCGAACATCTGAGTGCATTGAACGATGGTTATCTGTCGCAACTATCGTTAGAGGCTGGATTTGAATACCTTCACCTCACAGAACCTCAAACAATGCTTGCAAAACTTGAGGCAAGCAAAACTTATGCAGTGGCAAAAAATACTGTGGCCGATATTCGCTGGCAGTGGGCAATATTGGCATTGTCCTTAACAATAGCATTATGGTTGTGAGTAAAGCTAATTCATTTGTTCAATCTTTAAGTGCTACTCGGTTTGGATGTTTGATGCCAATCGGATGCAGGAAGCCAACGGTACAACGTAGGTACTGATATGCCAAGATCAGCGGCTACATTTTTTGGGGGTACGCCGTCTGCTAAAAGCCGTTTGGCCGATTGTAATTTTGAGTCCGTCATAATGCGTTTACGACCGCCAATCCTGCCATGCCTCCGCGCCGTTTCTAAACCTGCCCGGGTACGTTCTACCAATAGTTCACGTTCCATTTGTGCAAGGCTTGCCATGACATGAAAAAAGAAACGACCCGAGGATGTTGATGTGTCGATGCTGTCAGTCAAACTTTTGAAATGTATGCCAAGGCCTTCAAGTTCGCCGACCAGTGTTACCAAGTCCTTTACGTTGCGGCCAAGACGATCCAGTTTCCATACCACTAGTGTATCACCTTGGCAAAGAACCTCTAGTGCCATGTCAAGCCCTTTACGCGATGCCGTGGCACCGCTTGGCATGGTCTTTATAAATCTTCTCGCATCCAGCCTGAGTTAATGCCTCTGATTGAAGATGTAAATTTTGGTCCTTAGTTGAAACGCGAGCGTAGCCGATTTGCATAATTAATGTCGGTAAAAATATTCTCAAAACCCGTAACACTATAGCGAATCGAGAATTTTATTTCAAGAATGGTTTTTGAGAACTAAATAGAAGAGCAAATGATGTTTTTTTTGTGTTTGAAAAATTTTATTAATAACCCTCGTTTTCAATAGAACAAAATGATGCCCAACAACACCAAGCGGTTAGCAATTTTAAGCCAGGATGAAGTCCAGGAATTGTTTGGCCTCCCCAATTTTATCCATGAAGAGCGCGAGATTTATTTCTCACTCGATCCAGATGAATACTTGATCTTTGAATCACTGCGTCAAACGAATGCCAAGCTTCTGTTCTTGATTCAGTTGGGCTACTTCAAAGCCAGCCATCAGTTCTTCGTATTCACTTGAGATGATGTCCTGGCCGATAGGGATTACCTCCTAGCGCGTTATTTCCCGCATGAAGCGGCAAGCAATCCCAAGTAAAAATACCCGGCTAGCCCAACAGAAAATGATATTGCAGTGTCAAAGATACCGCCTTTTTGGTAAAGAGGAATACAAGTTCCTGACTCATAAAACTGGGAAGCTAACCAAGATTCATGCACAGCCCCGCTTTTTGCTGACCGAGTTATTGCGGATTCTGGACACTGAACAGATCACTATGCCGGGTTACAGCACCTTCCAGAAAATCATCGGTGCAGCCACCAGCGATGAACAAAAGCGGTTGAATGCCTGTATCCGGCAGCAAGTCCCAGAAAACATAAAATCCGAGATCAACGATTTGCTCACGATGGACGGGCAATTTTACCAACTGACCGCTCTAAAAAAGTGAGCAAAGGATTTTCGCCTAAATCAAATTCGTCAAGAAATCCAGAAGCATGTTTCAACAAACCATCTGTACAAATTTGCCCGTGAATTCCTGCCAAAGCTGGAGGTGTCAAACGAGAACGTAAAGTATTACGCTTCTTTGGCGGAGTATTACCCTGTCCATCGCCTACAACATATGCCGAAAAGCCAAGCGCAGCTTTATTTGCTTTGTTTTGTCTTCCATTGTTTTGAGCAAATCAGCGATAACCTGATTACCGCTTTTATCCATCAAGTGGCCACCACTACACAGGAAACTGAACGGGTTAGTCGGGAACAATTGACGGAGTACCACCTTGACCACCGCCAGCAATTACGCCAAACCGGCAAACTTGTCCAATTGTTTGTGGATGAGTCTATTGATGACGGGTTGCCCTTCCGAGGTATAAAAGTAGTGGCTTTTGAAATCGCTGATGAGACACAAATCAAACAAATGATCGATTATTTGGTGGGCAAAAAATTGAACCATCTCCATTACGAGTGGAACCATATCCAACAAATTTCCCGCAAAATTGCCTTTAATATCAGGCCGTTGTTCATGGCCATCGATTTTAGCGGCACACTAGATGACGATCCCCTTAGTGAAGCAATCAGCTTATTAAAAAGTGTTTTTAAGTTGGGGAAACCCGCGCTTTCACTGAAGTTACAAACAAAGTTGGCGACAATAATACCCAATAATCTAAAACCGTGGATAACGACACTTTCCCACTCTGAGTTTTTCATCTATCAGCAAATAAAAAATGGCCTCGAAGCCGGAGATATTTTTTTCAGCGACAGCACACGCTTTAAAAGTTTTGATGAAGACCTTCTCAGCAAGCAAGAAATGAAAGACAAACAACCTTTGCTCGAGGCGCTTGGCTTTCCAGTGTTGAATTTGACGATTAACCAGCGTCTTGCGGACTTAAAAACGAAGCTGGAGCAACGCTATAGTGAAGTTAACGCCAATATTTTAAGCGGGAAAAACCCGCACTTAAAATTTTCCCAGAAAAACGATGAAATTCATTGGACGCTGCCTTACAAGAAGCAGGAAGATACCGTCAATAACCCAATTTATGAACAATTGCCCCAAGAGGGGCTTATAAATGTTTTGCGATATGTTAATGAACAATGCGGTTTTATGGATGACTTTGAACACATCCAACCACGTTACGCCAAAAGCCAGGTGGATAAGGTCAATCTGATGGCTTGCATTATGTCCTATGGCGAACGTATCGGACTGGCGACAATGGCCGATATTTCTGACATAAAAGCCCATCTTCTCCGTACGACATCGAAGAATTATATGCGCCTTGAAAACACCCGAAAGGCAAATGACATCATTGCGAACGCTACCGCTATGTTACCAATATTCCAGCATTATAACCTGAATATGGGTACTTTACATGCCAGTGCCGACGGGCAAAAAATTGAGGCGCAGCGAGCTACGTTCAAGGCTCGCTATTCCAAGAAATATTTTGGCCTCAGCAAAGGGTTGGTGAATTTCACTATGGTGGTCAATCATGTTCCTGCCAATGCCAAAGTGATCGGTGCCAATGAGCATGAAAGCTACTATGCTTTCGATATTGTCTTCAACAATACGTCTGAGATCGACCCTGATGTTATCTCAGTCGATATGGCGGGCACCAACCAGGTAATTTTGTGCTAATGGAAACGTTCGGACGGACATGGGCGCCCCGGTATACGCATATTGATCGTAAAGCGACTAAGCTGGTAGGGTTTAACCCAGAAAACAGCTATCCATCCGACTACATAATAAAACCATCAAGGCAGGTCAAAGGGGACTTGATCGCCAGCGAAGGCGACAACTTACAGCGGATATTTGCCTCAATGGCACTCAAAAAAACCACACAAAGCACCATCGTCAGAAAACTTAGCTCCTATGCCCGTCGCAATAGAACTAAAAAGCCCTATGGGAATTGGATGATATTTACATGAGCATTTATGTACTCGATTATATAGACGGAGACCTTTGCACGACCTCAAGCCCCAAAATGGGTAAAATAAGCCTTTATTCAAGTTCGAGCAATAGCCTATGTCCTGGAAGAACCTAGCCCAAACC
>NZ_JBEBKJ010000153.1:0-3598 GCF_040079455.1 Methyloglobulus sp.
ATATGCACGCATCCTAAACGCACAAAATAACAACAAAATGAGCGCATCAAAATTTGGCTATTGCCGAGTATGGGGTTTGAAGTCCAATGGAACGAAAACGTACGCTAAGAAAAATTGTTTTTTAGTTACAGTTACATAGCGGTATCGTTCAGCAACTTATAAACTGTTGAGCGACCGATGCCTATTTGTTTGGCTATGGCTGTAGCCCCCAAACCATTTTCATGTAGTTCCAATATTTTTTTCCTGTCTATGGTACGTTTGCGACCAAATTTTACCCCTTTTGCTTGTGCCTCTACGCGTCCTTCATTAGTTCGTTCAAGAATACGCTGACGCTCAGCTTGGGCAACAGCGGAAAGAATGGTAACGACCATTTTCCCCATAGCACCTTCAGTGCTTATCCCATCATCTAAAAATCGGACTGAAACACCCATACCGTCAAATTCTTTGATTAATTGGATCATATCCGCCGTATCACGGCCAAGGCGATCCAATTTTTTGACCAGGATCACGTCACCTTCTTCAACTTTAACGCGTAACGAGGATAAGCCATCCCTATACACATGGCTACCTGTAACTTTATCAGTAAAAATACGGCTAGCTTTAACCCCAGATTCCTTAAGAGCCTTGACCTGAATCTCAAGGGATTGCTGGCTCGTGGAAACTCGGGCATATCCGAATAATCTCATAGATAAAGTGTCTCCTATATCGATTAATAGAAATACTGTCTATTAATGTGGTAAAAAACGATTTAATGGACATGGTAAACCGAAGAAATTACACTGTCCACTAATTTATAACATTATAGACACCTATAGCGAAATATTGTCTTCAATTCTACCTCTGTCCTGGAGCAATGGATGGCCGTCGATTTTTTAACCGCAGAACAGAAGGCTCAGTACGGTCAGTTTGCCGGCGAACCTAATGAAATCCAACTGGCAAGATACTTTCACCTTGATGAAGCTGACCTGACATTCATTATGAATCGCCGTGGCGATCATAATAAATTAGGTTTTGCGCTGCAATTAACAGCCGTCAGGTTCTTGGGATGCTTCCTTTCCGATCTGACGCTAGTGCCTGCCAAAGTCCAAGCCTTTGTAGCAAGACAGCTATCGATTGTAGATGTGGCTATTTTGGCGGATTACGCCCAAAGGGAGACCACCAAGCGCGAACACACCGCGCTTATTCGCGACCAATATGGCTACCGCGAATTTAGCGATCCGCCCTGGGCATTCCGTCTTAGCCGATTACTTTATACCCGTGCTTGGATCAGCAATGAAAGACCAGGCTTAATGTTCGACTTTGCTACCGCCTGGCTAAACCAAAACAAAGTACTACTCCCAGGTGTCACGACTTTATCACGCTTAATCTCTGAAATCAGGGAAAGAGCCGTTAACCGGCTGTGGCGACTATTAGCGGCTTTACCAACAGCTGAGCAAAAAGCCAAATTGGAAACTTTACTCAAAGTGCCAGAAGGTACACGCTCATCGGCTTTTGACCGTTATCAGAAAGGCCCCGTAACCATCAGCGGGCAAGCCTTTAATACATCTGTCGAACGCTATCTTGAATTAAAGGCATTGGGTATGCAAGCAATCGATTTTTCCCGTATACCACCGGTTCGATTGAAGAACCTTGCCCGCCACGCGGGTTTCATCACGGTACCTAAAATAGCCAGAATGCCAGAGGACAAGCGGACTGCTATTTTGGTCGCTTTTGTTAAGGCCTTTGAAACGATTGCCCTGGATGATGCTTTGGATGTACTCGATCAACTCACCACTGGGATTGCGGGTAATGCCAAAAGAATGGGTCAGAAAAATCGGTTACGGACACTGAAAGATTTGGATAAATCTGCGCTGATTTTAGTGGATGTCTGTAGACTGATATTGAATGAAGAAACACAAAACGACCAGTTACGCGATGTCATTTTTACCCAGATTACTAAAGAGCGGTTGGAAGAATCAATTGCCATCATCCAGAATTTAGCTCGTCCCTATGATGATAAATTTCATGATGAGTTGATTGAGCAGTATGGTAGGGTTTGCCGATTTTTACCGCGGCTACTCAATGACATCACTTTCAAGGCCGCACCTGCTGGGGAAACGACGCTTTCTGCATTCAATTATCTTGCCGCTTTGGGTACATCACGCAAACAGACCTTAGATAAGCCACCTATGGATATTATTTCCGCTCCTTGGAAACGATTGATCTTTGATAAAGACGGGCGAGTCACTAAACGGGGATATACGCTGTGTTTTCTCGACAAATTACAAGATACTTTGCGAAGGCGCGATATCTATGTTGAAAATAGTGACCGTTGGGGCGATCCCAGGGCAAAATTGCTGCAAGGTGCTAACTGGCAAGCAAACCGAATCCAGATTTGTCGTTCGATTGGACAGCCGGTGCAACCCGAAGAAGCAATTACTACTCTAACACATCAACTGGATGCCACTTACAAACAAGTTGCCGCTAACTTTGCGGATAATGCAGCAGTCAGGATCGATAATTCCGGCAAACACCCCGCTTTAACCATCACCAACCTCGATAAACTTGATGAGCCGCCCAGCCTCACTCGACTCAGTGAGCAGGTTACTGGATTATTGCCAAAAGTCGATCTCACTGAGTTACTGTTGGAAATCCATGCCCATACAGACTTTGCTGATGAATTCACGCATGTGAGCGAAGCCAATGCTCGTGCCAATGATTTGCCGGTTAGTATTTGTGCAGTACTCATGGCCGAAGCCTGTAATATTGGACTAGAGCCCTTAATCAAGCACAATATTACGGCGCTGACTCGCCATCGCCTGAATTGGGTCAAGCAAAACTACCTGCGGGCAGAAACACTTGTTCGGGCTAATGCCCGATTGGTCGATTATCAATCAACCCTCTCTTTGGCTAAAAAATGGGGTGGCGGTGAAGTGGCTTCTGCCGACGGAATGCGTCTGGTTACGCCTGTTCGTACCATTAATGCTGGGCCAAATAGAAAATACTTCCCTAAGGGCATTACGTGGTATAACTTTTTATCGGATCAATTTTCAGGGTTCCACGGCATCGTCGTTCCAGGGACATTGAGAGATTCTATCTTTGTTTTGGAAGGACTGTTAGAGCAACAGACTGGCTTGAATCCAACAGAAATCATGACGGATACCGCTGGAGCCAGTGATTTAGTGTTTGGATTATTCTGGCTACTTGGCTATCAATTTTCACCACGTTTGGCTGATGCCGGTGAAGCGGTTTTTTGGCGAATCGATAAAAGCGCGGATTATGGCGTGCTCAATGATCTGGCCAGAGGTTCTGTCAATACCCGCCGGATTGAACAGCATTGGGATGATATGCTGAGGATAGCCGGGTCGCTAAAACTGGGTACAATACAGGCATCAGAACTTATCCGTTCTCTTTTGAAAAGTGATCGGCCATCCAGTCTGACTAAAGCCATCATCGACGCCGGGCGCATTAACAAGACTGTGTATCTGCTGAACTATATCGATGATGAAGACTACCGCCGCCGGATATTAACGCAGCTAAACCGGGGGGAAGGACGACATGCGGTTGCTCGTGTTATTTGCCACGGTCAGCGGGGAGAAATCCGCAAGCGTTACCGCGA
>NZ_JBEBKJ010000154.1:0-3561 GCF_040079455.1 Methyloglobulus sp.
GGCATTGGCTGCCGCGTACCCACGGGGCATAAATAATTTTTGCCGATTTTTCGAGCAGGAGCCCGGAAAAATCTTTCGCAAAAATAGCGGCACTATCATGCGTTCGGGCAGTGCTTAGCTGCCTCTAAACTCAGGTCGGATTCTGAGCTTTGAATGGTTTTAAAGTCGTTATTTCCTAAATCAACCATGGATGACTGCACGATATTACTTTCAATATGCGGCGTGACTGCTATTCCTTTCCCTGAGCGGCACAACGCTATCATCGCTAAATTCTGGATGTCGATGGTGCGCCAGTCGCTCCGGAGTCTCCGCCGCAGGGGTTTTGTAAACAAATTGTTTACGGGCGGGATTGTACGGCGTATTTTGCTTATAGAAATCTTCCCTCATGTGCTTTAATTCTTCTTGGCGATAAACCTTCAGCGGCTTCACAAATTCGTCATGGTTACGACGTAACACCTTGCTTCCCAGTAGTTTTTCATAATCTTTACTCTGGGAAAAAGTTTCGGCCATTATTTCTATCCTTTTATCAAAAGCATCAAACATGTCAGGAATAATGAAATCAATCAGGCCAATTTGCTTGGCTTCTTGCATGCCCATGGGCATGCAAGACTCGGTTATTTCGACGGCTTTCTCATAGCCGACTCGTTTGGGTAATGAATAAGTCCAGTATTCGGAGCCATACAAGCCCATACTTTTGTAATGCGGGTTGAACACCACGCCTGAGCGTACACAAACTTTGTCGCACGCCAGGGCAAACGGTACACCGCCCGCTCCAGCATTTCCATGCACCGCGGCAACCGTGATTTTGTTGGTGGTCGTCAAGATTGAGTAGATCAGGTCGTCAATAGCATTGATATTATGCCAGGATTCCTCGGCGGGGTTAGCTGCCGCTTCGATAATGTTTAAATGAACGCCGTTTGACCAACTAGACCGCCCGCCCATTAACACCAAAATTCGCGTGGGACGGTTACGCACTTCCATAACGGCATCACGCAGGCGTAAACATTGGTCGGTACTCATCGCGCCATTATGGAAATCAAAATGCAAATAACCGACTGCATTTTTTTCTTCGTACCAAATCTCCCTGAATGTATTGACCGTGCTGTGATAAATGCTTACCGGAAGTTCTGGCAACTCTTTTATCCTCTCCCCTAATACCATTGTGGCCGGTAATTTAAAGAAAGGTTTGTCGCCATTATTGGCCTTGCGTTTGAGATGCGATAGCCAGACAGCACCATCAACCGTAGCGCGGCATAAGGCACCTAAGCGGGTGGCTATCAATGATCCTGGTACACCGACAAGGTTATCCTCTTGAGTAGCACCATACAGATAATATTCATTGCCAAGAATGGGGTCGGCAACCCCTGGACTGCCATCAGCCGCGGCTATTTTATTCAGGATGGTTGCGGTGGAGTCGACACGCCAATCAATGCGGCGATCCTCTTGCTTCATGGGAACCCTGAGCTCTCCTCGGACATCCGGTTTGCTGTAATCCAAAGTTTCCGGTTTAAAGTTGATATCCTGAAAGCGTTCAAGCGTTTGCAAAACCACCTTGATAGCTGCTTCTGTAACTTCTATTGTGTAAATACTGCTTTTGTTTCCAGGCCGCATTTTAAAGGTTGAAGTTGCCCAAATATCGCCAGCATCCATTTCTTCTACGGCTTGTAATGCGGTAACGCCCCATTCCAGCTCATTATTTTGTATCGCCCAATCAAGAGAAGAAGGGCCACGATCACCTTTAATACCTGGATGGACGACAATACAAACGTAATGCCGCCAGATGCTTTCAGGAATGCGATGACTCAGGAATGGGCAAAAAATAATGTCGGGCTTAAACAACCGTACACCTTCCAGCATGGTTTGCTCATTAATGGCAACTTCAATAGATACCGTATGTCCCAGTTGCAACAGTTCAACATGAACCCGTTGCGTCAAGCCGTTATATGCTGATGACAGTAGTAAAATTTTCATGGCAGTTATCCTTCTTGTTTTATTAGTATATTTTTAAAGGGTTCTTTATTAGAAGTTACAACTTAATGGTATTTAATTACCGTATCTATGAATTTGTTCGTGTCCGAAGTGCACTACATAGCCTTACTTGCAATAATTTGCAAAACTAAGGATTTTGTGGTTGGTTAAACCATATTTCAATCGATCCGATCACCCGGCTATCTTGAAATAGGATCGATGCTCCTGCGGTGTCGTTTTCAACAGCCGTTGAAAAGTCCGCCGCATCTGTTCAGCATTGCTGAAGCCACAATTGGCAGCCACACTTTCCATAGGCAAGTCGGTTTGCAGCATCATATTTCTGGCCGCTTCCAGGCGAATGCCTTCGACAAATTTTGCCGGTGTCACACCAATTTCCTGACAGAACAACCTGGAAAAATTACGTGGACTCATAGCCATCCGCTCAGCCAATTGTTCAACGCCTAAGTCGGCTTGTGGATTACTGACTATCCATGCCTGTAAATCACGAAAATCTTTACGGGTTTTTGCTTCATTAAATACGTAGCTACTAAACTGCGATTGCCCGCCAGGGCGACGCATAAAAATCAACATCGCGCGAGCCACTCCAGCGGCGACTTCCCAGCCCCAATCATCTTCGATCAAGCTCAATGTCAAATCAATGCCGGCGGTTACGCCGCCGGATGTGTGCATATTGCCATCACGGACAAATATCTTATCCGGCTCAACCCTGATATTGCTGTACTGCTTAGCCATTTCATCACAATACATCCAATGGGTAGTGGCTTTGCGACCATTCAGCAAACCGCTTTCCGCAAGTACTAATGCACCTGAACAGATAGAACCCATCCTTCTTACCTTGGGCATCATGTGTATCAACCAATTTCGCATTTTGGTATCCTGCACGGCTGCTTCGACAGATGCCGATCCAGTTACCAGCAAGGTATCGACACCTTTATCCAACTCTTCGTAGCCTTTATCGGCAATAATACAAATCCCTGACGATGTTTTAACTGGCCCGCTTTTTTCAGCAACAATAGTCAATGTATAGCTAGTCTCGGACGGTGAGACCCGACCCATTTGCCGCAATGCATGATTGGCAAAATTAAACACATCCATCGGGCCGCATACATCTATCAACATGCAGTCTGGATACGTTAACATCGCAATATGCCGATGTTGCTGAATGTAGGTAGGCTTGACGTGATTCATAACAAGCTCCAATGGGTGAACTTAGCAGTTATTCTGCGCTTTTTATTTGCAGTTACAATGACAATAATCCCTCTTTTTCGGACAAAAGTTAGGATAACTGAAAGAGACTGGGGATTTTAGGTTGCCACTTATCAATGACACTTAAGATTAATTGATAGTTTAAGGAATTGCCGAACAAGTTGATTCCGTTCGTTCTCGACTACTGGGATGAGGAGGCAGGGCTACGCAGGAGCAGTTGCCAGAGCTTGTCGAAGGACTTAATTAGAGTTTCTGGTACAATTCATTAATAAAAGGCTGTGCTTAGTCAGTAAGAACTTGTTCAAGATCGTTACGAACCACTGTTAGTTGTGGTCGATTAATGCGTAAAAGCCGAATTTTACACAA
>NZ_JBEBKJ010000155.1:0-3510 GCF_040079455.1 Methyloglobulus sp.
GTTCTAGTGAGTCCGACTTACGATTTGCTTATTATTATTTCGTTCAAAATTCCACTTCAATTCAAGGATTTAATGAGTTTTCTTATTTCAAAAGATTATTGTTTTTTTGGCTACCTAGCTTTTGGGATTTTTTTAATATAAAACCAGACGATTTTGAGTATGTTATGTACTATGAGTATATGTTAGGTAAAGTAGGCTCGATGCATCCAACTTTTTTTGGCTCTATTTATGCTGACGGGGGATGGTTTATAGTTCCTTGGCTTATATATTCTGCATCTTTACTATTGCTTACTGTTCCAATCTTAAAGCTCTATAGGGGATGGGCTTTTTTTGCAATTTGGGGGCTGTTTTCTTACGTTTACATGATGATGGCTAGAGGCTCTTTATATGGGCCGTTTGTCATTCTCTCGTTTGGTTTAGTTTTTGTATGGCTTGCTCAAAATTTCTCTAGTAGATTATTTTTTAAATGGTGCCTTAAATGAAGCAAATTTTACAAAACATGAGCAACGGTGAAACTACAATCACTAATTCACCGGCTCCAATTAACAGCATTGGTTGTGTAATGATAAATACACAATTAAGTTTAGTTTCTTCCGGTACGGAACGGATGCTAGTTGATTTTGGAAAATCTTCCTATATCCAAAAAGCTCATCAACAACCTGAAAAAGTGAAAATGGTACTGGATAAAATCCAAACCGATGGCTTAGTTACCACCATTGAGGCTGTTCAATCCAAACTGTCGCAACCCTTGCCACTGGGATACTGCAATGTTGGTTTTGTCTTTGAAATTGGCAAAGGCGTTGATGGTTACAAGATCGGCGACCGAGTGATTTCTAATGGTCCTCACGCAGATATTGTGAAAGTACCCCAAAATTTGTGTGCATTAGTTCCTGATAATGTAACTGATGAAGAAGCGGTATTTACCGTAGTAGCCAGTATCGGGTTACAAGGAATTCGCCTAACGCAACCCACCTTAGGAGAGGCAATAGTTGTAACTGGCGTGGGATTGATAGGCTTGCTCACTGTACAATTGCTGCGAGCACAGGGTTGTCGGGTATTAGCTATTGATTTTGATGATTCAAAGCTCAAGCTAGCGCATCAGTTCGGCGCTGACACCTGCAATCCTGGCAAAGGCGAAGATCCGGTTTCAGCAGGTATGGCGTTTAGTAGGGGCCATGGAGTTGATGCGGTAATTATTACCGCATCAACTAAGTCATCTGATCCAGTAATGCAGGCAGCTCAGATGTGTCGTAAACGGGGACGTATCGTATTGGTTGGTGTGACGGGGCTTGAACTCAGCCGTGCCGATTTTTATGAAAAAGAACTAACTTTCCAAGTGTCTTGTTCTTACGGCCCTGGCCGATATGACCCGATCTATGAAGATAAAGGCCAAGATTACCCATATGGCTTTGTCCGTTGGACTGAGCAACGTAACTTTGAGGCGGTTCTGGACATGATGTCTGGTGGACAGATTGATGTTAAGCCACTCATTACCCATCGCTATGCGTTTGAAGATGCACCAAAAGCTTATCAATTACTTACCGAGGACAAATCTGCGCTAGGTATTTTGCTCCACTATAGTTCCGAGGTATCTGAGCGTAATGTTAAGCAAATAGCGCTACGAGAAAATGTTAGTTTTAATGCCAATATGCCTGTGCTTGGTTTTATCGGTGCCGGTAACTACGCTTCACGTATACTTATTCCTGCTTTCAAAGCAGCGGGAGGTCAACTTCATACTATTGTCACTGCTGGTGGTATCAACGGGGTTATTCATGGCGCAAAAGCAGGTTTTGCCGAAGCATCGACTGACGTCGAGGCGATGTTGGCGAATAAAACTATCAATACTGTGGCCATTGTCACGCGTCATGAAAGCCATGCCCGATTTGTTATCCAGGCACTTAATGCTGGAAAACATGTGTTTGTTGAGAAACCGCTAGCGATTGAACTGGATGAACTGGCTGAAATTAAAGATGCCTACCAAGCCGCCCATAATGCGGGTAAAAAACCACATCTGATGGTTGGTTTTAATCGTCGCTTTTCGCTGCAGATCCAGAAAATGAAATCGCTTTTACAGTCTGTTAAAGAGCCTAAGTCATTAATTATGACGATGAACGCAGGAGCTATTCCAGCAAATCATTGGACACAGGATAACTCAATAGGTGGTGGGCGTATCATTGGTGAAGCATGTCACTTTATCGACTTAATGCGCTTTTTGGTGGGTAGCGAGATTATTTCTGTGCAAGCTCGCCGTATGGGTGATGTTCCTGAACTAAAAATCAGTGAGGATAAGGCATCCATTACTCTAGGGTTTGCAGATGGCTCATTTGGCACCATACACTATTTCGCCAATGGTGCTGCCAGTTTTTCAAAAGAACGCATCGAGGTATTTTCGGCTGGACGTGTCCTCCAATTAGATAACTTTCGTAAGCTTAAAGGTTACGGCTGGACTGGATTTTCGAAAATGAATTTATGGAAACAGGATAAGGGACAAAGAGCCTGTGCGGCTGCTTTTTTACTCGCCATAGAACAAGGCCTTGCCACACCGATTCCAGTAGAAGAAATTTTCGAGGTAGCTAAGGTCACCATCAAGGCGGCTGACTTACTTCGAACTCAATGATTGATTTGTTAATAAAAGGCAGAACAGCTTTCGCTTTAGGAATACCAAATTTAATTCGTGTAATCTTTTATCGCTTAAGTATTAAATTCCGGCTTCATCCTGTTCAACAATTAAGTGCCAGCATACCTAAAGCCCCCTTTTTTCAAAGGGGCTACTTTAAAAGCAACTGTCCGCCTTGTTCTGATGATTGGCAAGAACGAGCATTGTATTTTGGCTGGATGCCAAGACAGTTGAAAACTGAGCCTCCGGATTGGTATTTTAATCCCTTCACTAGCAAAAGCTTTAACACTTCTACTTTGGAGTGGTGGCGTATCCTTGATTTTGATGGGTCGGTTGGCGATATTAAAGTTATTTGGGAGGCATCACGGTTCAACTGGGTTTTGGCTTTCGCTCAAAAAGTGAAGGCAAATGACCACAGTCAGCTTGACCGGATGAATAATTGGCTAGAAGACTGGTGTATTAATAATCCGCCCTATTGTGGTTCTAATTGGAAATGTGGTCAAGAGGCATCTATTCGAGTGATGCACCTTGCCATGGCAGCTTTAATTCTCGAACAAACACAAAATCCCGCTCAAGGTTTAATTGATTTGGTTAAGCTGCATTTGCAACGTATCGCCGCTACTTTGAGTTACGCGGTTGCACAGGACAACAATCATGGCACATCCGAAGCAGCTGCGCTTTTTATTGGCGGCAGTTGGTTAGAACTAGTGGGGGTAAATGAAGGAAAAAGCTGGCATAAATTAGGCCGCAAATGGCTAAAGAACCGAGTATTTCACCTGATAGAAAATGATGGTAGTTTTAGCCAATATTCAGTCAATTATCATCGTATGATGCTGGATACGATGTGTATGGTAGAGCTTTGGCGAAGACATTTAAACCTATCTCCTTTTCCA
>NZ_JBEBKJ010000156.1:0-3338 GCF_040079455.1 Methyloglobulus sp.
TTTTCCTTGAGCAGTTCAATCAGCCGTTGCTGTTCGGCAATCAGCCCGTCAATTTTCGCGGTTTCGCGATCGAGGAAGGCGGCAATGGTTTGTTGTTCTTCATAAGGAAGCAACGGGCATGGAATGTTGCTAAGGAGTTCGAGATTGAGTCCATCTCGAAGATCACCTCCTGCCATGTTTCTTATGTTTTGGTAATTGGTCACAAGCCACCAATAGAGAAACCGTGCTTCTATCTCTTCCGTCGTAATGATTGCAGCCATTGACTGATTGCAAGTGGTCTTGATAGCAAGCTGTGCTACCATTCCTTTTGTTTTTCCCTGACCAGCAAGAGCCATTACTAGTGCCCCCTTTGGAATCCATTTTGCACTGCTCTTTAGTAATGCTTCTTCACTAATGTATGCTGAAGGCTCTGTAATTATAGGCTCATTTACTGCTCCCGAATTCAACCAAGGTATCGTCCCATCTGTCCAGTAATCAAGATTTAGCTTGTCTGGTGTTCCCCCAGAATATCTCTTAGAAATCCAACGAAGACTTGCCGTTTTCCAATGCTCAGGCACTTCGCCCAGCCATTCCACACCGCTATCCTTGTAGCTTTCGTAACGTGGAAAACTCATACAAGCTCCTGCCAAATACGGCGCTTCATCCAATCGGGCGGAAAATCCATGTCTGCAACAGTAATATTATGCTTAGCGATTAGCTCGTTAAACTTTGTCCGCCAATGATGCTGGCCTGCAATAGTATCCAAGCAATGCAAAAGAATAACTAACGTGTTGTAAAGCTTACGAGACCCGGCTATGAATTCTTTGGTTAGATGTATTGGCTTTGATTTGGGAAGATTAGGCGTGATAGTGAATTCACGGTTCCATAGACGAGAATGATGGGCACATATATTCCGCACCAATGAAAGGTGATGCAACCAAGATTGCAGAACATATTCATCAATGCCATAGACATCAGCTATTGCTCGTCGGGTGGCTTTTGGTTTTAAACTGTTATACCAGCGTGATAGCTGTCCCAATGACATCACTTCGCACACGACCCAAACGGGAGGAAGCGGTTCGTTGTAGGTTGAGAGGTAATGTTTAATAAAAATTTCGTCTGAACGGTTTACTTCTTCCGACAACGTTTTTAGGTTGTTTTGGTAATGTTTAGGGTCAAATAGACTGGCATCCAAATGCCCATGAGCGCCATGTTTATGCGCCAACTGATATGCCCACTGCCCCCTTACTGAAACCTCAATCCGTTCAATAGCATCCAGAACGAGCAGCCGTAATTCACGGTCGAATATATACAAATTAAGAATATCATTGAAATTTGTATTAGGTTTGAACAGGTGTGTCGAATGATTTGCCTCAAAAGGCAACCAGTAAGCCCCAAGGCGATAATAGTTTAGATGCTGTAGATAAAACTTGGCAGAGATGTCATCGTCAACAATCATACCTCGTTGTTTAAGGAGGTCTATTTGTTGTTCGTATGTTGCAGGAGGTTTGGCGAAGGGGCGTTTCACAAAAATGCCGCTCCCAGAAAAAAGTAACCCGCCAGTTTGAGGATGCGCTTTCGCGTATAGCCTTGGCGGGTTTTCTTATGGCGAATTATAGACTTAAAATCCTGCTTATCAAGAAAAAATTTAGCATTCAATCTAAACATGAAATCTTGTCTAACAAAAATCATGCCGTCAGTCCTTCAATCATGGTGAGGATACGGTCAGTGCATTGCTTCAAATCCGCGTCAATCTCGGCCAGTTCACGCGGCGGCTCGAACACATAGAAATGACGGTTGAAGGGGATTTCATAGCCGACTTTGGTTTTGTCGTGGTCTATCCACGCATCGGGCGCATGGGGCAGCACTTCACGCTTGAAATAGGTTTCCACATCTTCGTTGAGCGGCACGTTTTCGGTATCGCGCAGGCTGGAATCCGGTTGTGGTTTGCCTTTCAGTTTGCCCTTTTCGCCGAGGATGATTTTGCCGTTCTCATCTTTTAACGGGCGTTCAACGGTAATGGTGCGATAACCAAAATCACTGTTCTTGAAGATTCTGGAAATGGGTTTCTTGCCGTCGCTGGACTCGATAAATTGCCCGAACAGGCGGGTAATCTCAGTGATATGGTCGTCTGATAGTTCTTTACGCTTTGAGCCAAGGCTTTTCCGCATCTTTTGCCAGAAGTTTGAGGCATCAATCAATTGCACTGTGCCTTTTCTGGCTTCTGGCTTGCGGTTAGAGAGTATCCATACATAGGTTGAAATGCCTGTGTTGTAGAACATATCAGTGGGCAAGCCGATAATGGCTTCTACAAGGTCATTTTCCAGCACATAGCGGCGGATTTCACTTTCACCTGAACCCGCCCCGCCCGTGAACAAGGGCGAACCGTTGAGGACAATGCCAAATCGACTGCCCCCGTCATAGGCGGGACGCATTTTGCTTATCAAGTGCAGCAGGAACAGCAAAGAGCCATCGGAAACACGCGGCAAGACAGGGCCGAAACGACCATTGAAGCCTTGTTGTTCGTGTTCCTTACGGATTTCCTTTTCAACCTTTTTCCATTCCACGCCAAAGGGCGGATTGGAGAGCATGTAGTCGAATTTTTGATGCGGGTAACCGTCTTCGGAAAAAGTGTTACCAAAGGCGATATTGGCGACGTTTTGCCCTTTAATCAACATATCGGACTTACAGATGGCGTAAGACTCTGGATTAAGCTCTTGCCCGTACATGATTAAGCGGGCATCTGGGTTATGTTCCGTCATGTATTGGTCGGCAATCGACAACATGCCGCCCGTACCCGCCGCCGGATCGTAGATGGTGCGGATAACGCCGGGTTTTACCAGGGCATCATTGTCTTCAATAAACAGCAGGTTGACCATCAAGTCAATGACTTCGCGCGGGGTGAAATGCTCACCCGCTGTCTCATTGGAGATTTCGGCAAATTTGCGGATCAGTTCTTCAAACGCCAAGCCCATTTGGTCGTTGCTGACCTTATTGGGATGCAGGTCAATATTGGCGAAGCGTTCGGTAACTTGATAGAGCAATTTGGCTTTATCGAGCCGATCAATTTGGGCATAAAACTCAAAGCGCTCGAAAATATCCCTTGTCTCTGCTGAAAATCCCTGGATATAGGAAAACAGGTTGTCCTTGATATGATCCTGGTCGCCCATCAGTATTTTCATATCCAAAGGCGATATATTGTAAAAACCGCAGCCCGATTTACGCAGCAAGAACGGTGCGCGTTGAGGTCTAAGTTGGATTTTTGGTAGTGGCTAAACATTAACTGATAAGCTCGAATTATAGGTAACGACAAACCAATGAATCATGCCGTCATGCCACGTTGCACACTTGGAGAACGA
>NZ_JBEBKJ010000157.1:0-2864 GCF_040079455.1 Methyloglobulus sp.
GGTTTGGGCTAGGTTCTTCCAGGACATAGGCTATTGCTCGAACTTGAATAAAGGCTTATTTTACCCATTTTGGGGCTTGAGGTCGTGCAAAGGTCTCTTTATATAGATCTCAAGGTAAATTTAATGAAGCTGAGCCAATGCATCAACTCAGCTATATGATTTATCAAGAAACTTTTAGCAGAGATCATCCTCAAGTCGCACAAAGTTTATTTGAACTGACCGAGTTTTATTCTTGCCAAAAGAAATACTCTGAAATTGTGGTTTTGTACAAATCAATTCTTAGGCCTAGAAGCGGGGAAGCAAGTCAGAACTATCCTGAAGTTGTCACCAGTTTAATTAAATTGAGAGAGATCTTATCCTCCAATAGAAGATATATCGAAGCAGAGGTTACTTATAAGAAAATTCTAGTAGTAATCGATAATGCTTTAGGTCAAGACCATCAAGTTTTCTTCAATTGCTTACATAACTTAGGGCTATTATATTTCCCACAAAAAAAGTATTCCGTTGCCGAGGCTTTATATAAAGAAGTTTTTGAAATTATGGAGAAAATTTTATATCCATATCATCCAAGTATTGGAATTTGTTTAGGCAATTTGGCAAGAGCCCATTTACTACAAGGCAAATACTCTAAAGCCAAACCTTTGTACCAAAAAAGCCTTGAAATTACAGAAGTTGCTTTTGGTAAAAACCATACTAATGTTGGTTACTGCTTATGGAACTTAGCGTATATTTATCAAAAACAATGGGTTATTGTTCATGCTGAAAGAAGTTACCAAAGAAGCCTAGCAGTTTTAACAAGTTCTTTAGGCGAAGAACACCCTGATACAGAAAGATTGGAAAAAGAGTACAAGTCTTTTTTAAGAAAGAAAATATTAATAAAGTGGGCAAAAGAACTTATGCTTTTTTTAAGGATACCCCAATAATTCTGTTAGCGTGTAGTTTTGGCTGAATAAAATGATACCTTTATGCCTTATGGGTGCAACAAAAACCGAAGCCTTGATTTTTGGGGTTTGTACACTCACCCTAACCTACACAACCCACATTAATCCCGCCCAATTTTCGTTTGCCGTGACTGGTATTGGGCAGGTTTCGGCGTACCAGCCGCTTGTCCAGCAAGTAGGGCGGGTCGAGACCCGCCTCATGCAGGCGATTCTTTCTGAAGCATCATTCCTCTAAAATTTTAGGAGAAAGTTTAAGCATTAGTTTGTCCAATCTTCTATCGTTAAACCACCGACCTGATAGAAAGCCTTATCATTGGTCACTAATACAGCATCTATACTCAGGGCGTGAGCTGCAATCAAATGATCAAGTGGTGCAAGAGTTTTGCCTTGGCGTTCCATTTCAGCCCTTATAATCCCATAGATTTTCACAATGGCACTATCCCAAGGCAGGACATCGACACGCTTTAGGAATTCTTCGACGACCAGGTGAAGCCGCTTAGCCTCTGGTCGTTTTGCCAAGCCGTAATAAAGTTCGGCTTCGGTGATAACCGAGATGCCAAGCGATGCCATCGGCATTTTTACAATTCGTTGGGATACAACAGGATGCTCTTTTATCAGGTGGCTTACGATGTTGGTATCCAACAGGTATCGCTTCACTCGTGCCAGCCTTCAAAAGGATCGCGATTTTGCAATGCCTGCTTGTGTTCGTGTTCATCCAAAAAGTCGGCAGGGATGTCTGCATTTTTAACCGCAGCAAAAAAACTAACCCAATCCGGCGGTTTACGCGAAAGAATAATATCGCCAGTTTCTGGGTCTTGGCGGATAAACACTTCCTGCGTATCAAACCGGAATGCGGCAGGCAACCTAACAGCTTGGCTGCGACCATTGTTAAATAACTTGGCAACTTGGCTCATCGTAGTGGCCTCCTGTTGTGGTATATATCTTAGTATATTACACTTTTCAGCAAGGTTCAAACGCTAACCATAGCGGGGTTGGCATCTTCTTCCCGAAGACTTGTGTGGATAGTTCGAAGATGAGTTTATTAAGGCGGATGTCCCGATGTTTTGCAATGGTTTTCAGGCGTTCAGCCGTGTCGTCAGGTAGTCGGTGGATACGGTACTAATATTGTTAATAACATAACCTCAATAAGTGTTCTGGTGTAATGACTCCATAACCCAAATGCTTGAGCTCGGCTTTGGCAAAGTCCGATAAATTATTGGTAATGACATAGCTGATACCGGTGACAATGGTAAGTTCTGGTTTAACGGAGTAGACAAGTGATCAATGATATTCCACTGCGGACATTGTCTTTAGAATGTATTGTATTTAGACATCAAATTAAATCCTTTGGATTGATCATAGGGTTATGTGACATCCCATCAGGCAGTTTTAACTGGATGGTTTCCGTTTGATTGGTTGCCCCATCGTTTTTAGGGTTTGGGCTTAGCCTAACGGCTTTAGTGTCGATGGCATTGTTTGCCATGTTTTTATCGCCTGAATTTGGTTTTACTTTCAGTCGAGTTAAATTCTGTTTCCGCAGATATCTGGAAAATGTCACGTAGTGAACCGAAATAATGTTTTCTTCAATTAAGGCTTCCCAGATAGTCTTTGGGTAAAACCCTTAGCCAAATAAGACTTTATCAACTCCAGGTTCGCCAAAAATTCCACATAGCTCAGGTTGTTTGATTGTTTCGCCCGCGCAATCAGAGTTGTTTCAAGTGAATTTGTTTTTGAAGTATCAGCCATGGTATTAGCCTTTTAAGTAAAGGGCGCACTTTAAGCAGTGAGCTTATTGGCTATTAATTGTAATTATGTGATATTTAGGGATAATAAATGAAACTATACGAAAAAATCTACAATAATTAGTTATTATCGTAACATTATGTATATTAAGAGTAAATATTATTATTTATTGACAAATAC
>NZ_JBEBKJ010000158.1:0-2730 GCF_040079455.1 Methyloglobulus sp.
ATATTGTTCATCATTAATAGTCTCAATATCAGACCATAAGTCTTCCCATTGTTCTCGATCCCAAGCATAATCTCTTTGAAATCTAGGAACCTGATATTTTACACCATTACCAATTAATTCTTGGAAGGTCTGATTCGTTGGTTCCATCACCATAAATGCCATAAATTTACCTGCGTTTTTTACGTACAATTAATCCGAGACTATGCGCCCTTTCGCGCTACCTGATAAATCGGCGGCATAAACGTCACGTAACCGCTAACGCGGCAATATCACCTAAATAATTACTTTTCCTCAATCACCTGAAAAAAAGTCTCGTTCTCCTTAATCATCCCCAATTCATCCCGCGCCCTTTCTTCAATCGCTTCCTGGCCTTTGCGTAAATCCAGGACTTCGGCATAAAGCGCATCGTTACGCTCTTTTTTTTCTTTGGTTTTTTCTTTCAGGACATCAAGGCGGGCTTGGTATTCCTTTATTTGAGCGACACTACCATCACCTACCCATAAGCGGTATTGTAGGTGGATTATCAGTAAGATGATGATGGCGATTAGGATTTTGATAGGTTTATCCTCACGTAACCTTATGGGGTTCAATAATAGCAGCTAATTTGATTCCATTCATGGTTCGACAAGCTCACCACGAACGGAATCAAAAACTAGCCGTTTGTCCTGAGCTTGTCGAAGGATGAACGGATCTCATCTTAATGGAACAATTCCTGTTTCAAAAAATCTTACAACATCTTAAACGCGCTACGTCCTGCATATTTCGCCGCACTGCCCAGTTCTTCTTCAATCTTCATCAAACGGTTGTATTTAGCAACGCGGTCAGAACGGCTGAGTGAACCAGTTTTGATTTGTCCTGTACCCGTTGCCACTGCCAAATCGGCGATGGTGGTATCTTCGGTTTCGCCGGAGCGGTGCGACATGACGGCTGTGTAACCGGCTTTGTGCGCCATATCAACGGCTGCGAATGTTTCTGTTAACGTACCAATTTGGTTGACTTTAATCAAGATTGAATTAGCGATATTCCGTTCGATGCCTTTCTTTAATATCGCAGGATTGGTTACGAACAAATCGTCGCCGACCAACTGGATTCGGTTGCCGAGTTTTTCGGTCATCAACTTCCAGCCGTCCCAATCGTTTTCGTCGAATCCGTCTTCGATGCTGATGATAGGGTATTTGTTAACCCAATCGACGAAGAAATCCGCCATTTGCGCTGACGAGTAGGTTTTGCTTTCTGAGGCTAAATCATAAATACCGTCATGGTAATATTCGGAAGCCGCCGCATCCAAGCCTAAGTAAATGTCTTTCCCTGGTTTGTAACCAGCTTGTTCGATGGCTTGCAGGATAACGCTGATGGCTTCTTCGTTAGATGACAAGTTAGGAGCAAATCCGCCTTCGTCACCAACGGTAGTCGCCAAGCCTTTTGATTTTAGGACTTTCGCGAGGTTATGGAATACTTCCGCACCATAACGGATGGCTTCGCGGAAGTTTGGAGCGCCAACAGGCAAGATCATGAATTCTTGCAGGTCAACACTGTTATCGGCGTGGGAACCGCCGTTGATGATGTTCATCATCGGCACAGGCAATATAAACTCGCCGGATTTGTTGAAATGCTTGTATAAAGGCTGTCCCGCTTCTTTTGCCGAGGCATGAGCCGCCGCCATTGATACCGCCAACATGGAGTTTGCGCCAAGGCGCGCTTTAGTGTCGGTGCCATCAAGAGCGATCATTTTATTGTCAAGAGCAGCTTGGTCAGCGGCATCCATACCAACAACAGCAGAACGAATTTCAGTCAAGACATTGTTGACGGCTTTTAGTACACCTTTGCCTAAGTAACGGGCTTTGTCGCCGTCACGTAATTCGATGGCTTCACGTTCGCCGGTTGATGCGCCAGATGGCACCATTGCGCTACCGACGATACCTGATGCCAGGATGACATCCGCTTCTACGGTTGGGTTACCGCGTGAATCTAAAATTTCTCTTGCACGTATTTCTTTAATGACTGCCATAAAGTTTCCTATAAGGTTGTTTCTATCAAGGGGGTTGATTTAACCGCCCTGTCGATGGTTAATAAGACTTCTAATAATTCTTTCATTCTATGGATGGGCCAGGAATTCGGGCCGTCACTTTTGGCTTCGGCTGGATTAGGATGGCTTTCCATAAAGATTCCGGCAATGCCGACCGCCATCGCCGCCCGCGCCAATACAGGAACGAATTCGCGCTGACCACCGGAACATGTGCCCTGGCCTCCAGGCAACTGTACGGAATGTGTCGCATCAAAGACAACCGGACAACCCGTATCGCGCATGACGGCGAGTGAACGCATATCCGAGACCAGATTATTATAGCCAAACGATACGCCGCGTTCGCAAACCATGATCTGTTCATTACCTGTAGCTTTGGCTTTTTTGGCAACTTGCGCCATATCCCAAGGGGCTAAAAATTGACCTTTTTTAATGTTGACCGGAATACCCTGTGCCGCAACTTGCTGTATAAAATTGGTTTGCCTACATAAAAACGCGGGGGTCTGCATGACATCGACTACGCTTGCGACTTCTGACAGCGGCGTATCTTCATGCACATCAGTCAACACCGGAACGCCAATCTGCTTTTTGACTTTAGCCAATATATTCAAACCCGTTTCCAGACCCAATCCCCTAAAGGTTTCGTGAGATGAGCGGTTTGCCTTATCGAACGAGGATTTGTATATGAAGGGAATATTTAAGGCTGT
>NZ_JBEBKJ010000159.1:0-2625 GCF_040079455.1 Methyloglobulus sp.
ATGCTTCCATCAAGCTGTGGGTAGCCCTGACTAATTCAACTACCTTCCTAGAGTACCAACGGAAATATATATGTATCTTTACGTAAACACTCTCAAATATTTTATTCTTATTCACATAAAGACGAAGTCTTGCGAGATGAATTAGAAAAACACTTAAAATTACTTCAACGGCAAAACGTAATTGATAGTTGGCATGACCGAAAAATTGATGCTGGCACAGAGTGGAAAAATACTATTGATGACAATTTGGAAACTGCCGATATTATTTTATTGTTGATAAGCTCCGATTTTCTTGCCTCCGATTATTGTATTGATATCGAAGTCAAACGTGCTATGGAAAAACATAAAGAAAAGTCAGCCGTTGTGATTCCTGTGATATCTCTGGTGCGGAATTTGTTGACTTACAGGGATTGCCAAAAGATTTACTCCCCGTGATTAAATGGACTCATCAAGATGAGGCTTTTACTGATATTGCCAAAGGTATTCGAGTAATAGCTGATAGCATGAGTAATAATAAAATGAAAAGTTTAAAACCATCTTATTTTGATGTGCCCATATCGCGTAATCGTTTTTTTACCGGTCGCGAAGATGTATTACTACAATTACATGAAATCTTACAAAGTAAAAATGAAATTGCTATAACACCAGGAGATAAAGCAACGGCTTTAAGTGGCCTTGGGGGTGTGGGTAAAACACAAACTGTTGTTGAATACGCTTATCGTTATCAAAATGAATATTCGGCGGTTTTATGGGTATTCGCTGATGGTAAAGAATTATTACGTAGTAATTTTTCTGGCTTATTAGAAGTGCTCGGCTTAAAAGCCGAAAATATAGAAGACCCAATTCGAGCAGTGCAATCCTGGCTATGCAACAATGTCAATTGGTTATTGATTTTTGATAATGCTGAAACATTAGAGTTATTGAGCGCAGCGAGAGATTTATTGCCGATTACTGCAAATGGTCATGTGTTATTTACCACCCGCGCGCAAGCCACGGGTAATTTGGCTTCAGTAACTATTGATTGTTTTGAAGACGATATTGGGGCATCTTTGTTATTACGTCGCTCTAAAATAGTATCTATTGATTATGTTACAGAAGAGGAAGTTAGAGAGAAAGTAAGCGAGGCCGACTGGCAAACAGCAATAGAATTAGTGCATGAGTTGGGTGGTTTAGCGTTAGCGATAGATCAAGCTGGTGCTTATATGGAGCAAACGGGATGTGGCTTAAGTGGTTATTTAAGTCGTTTCCGAAATAATGCCACTGAGATGCTGAAAAAACGAGGTGATTTTGTGCACTCCTCAGACCATCCTGAAGGAGTTTATAAAACCTTTTTATTGAGTTTAGAAAATGCTGAAAAACGTCATCCATTAGCCGGAGAAATTCTCCGAGACAGCGCCTTAAATTATTCTGATGGCATTTCTGAAATACTTTACTCTGATTGTAATCCTTTAGAATTGGACAAAGCATTGGCGATTTTGAAAGACTATTCTTTAATTAGGCGCATACCAGAAAAACAAATATTCACAGTGCATCGATTGCTTCAAACAATTATTAGGGATGTCTGTGATTGATAAGGAAGAATCTTGGCGGATACGAGCTGAAAAAAATATCGATCGTATCAATAACGCTTTTCCAAATCCGGAATTTGAAAATTGGGTACTGTGTGAAAAGTTGATATTGAATGCAATTGCGCTTAGTGAAAGTTGTATCAGAATATTAGGAATTAGTTCGAGTAAGGCAATACAGCTATTGCATAAAATGACCTGTTATCTTTACGAACAAGGTAGATATAACCAATGCGAGCCTTGGATGCAACTAGCTTTAACTATCAGTGAAAGATCTTTTGATGACAGCCACTATTATACTGCAACAAGCTTATACAATTTGGCAGGTTACTATCATGTTCAATGTAAATACACTCAAGCTGAATCTTTGTACCAAAGTAGTCTCTCGACTAGAGAAAAAGCATTTGGCAAAGACCATCCTGATGTAGCTTTCAGCTTAATCGGCTTAGCGTCGGTTTATCAGTCCCAGGGTAATAATCGTGCAGCCGAATCCTTATACCAGAGAAGCCTGAATATTTTTGAACAAACATTCGGCAAAGATCATCCTAATGTCGCCTACTCTTTATCAGGATTAGCAACGGCATATCAGGCACAGGGTAAGTACCTTGCTGAATCCTTACACAAAAATAGCCTTGCCATTAGAGAAAATAACTTAAGCAAAAATCATCCAGATGTTGCGAGAAGTTTAAGCAATTTAGCTTTTCACTATTATTTGCGAAACAAAAATGAGTTTCAATCCAATGAGGACTTTCCTTATTGGGTTTTTTTAATACCTCATGTCATCGGCATAATTGCCGTTTTTTTTGGTATAAAGAAATTAATATCCTTTTCTAACAAAAGGCTGTATTTTAGGAAAAAACAACAGATTGAATCTTTATACATAAGAAGCCTTATAATTAAAAGAGAAAGTTTAGGGAAAAATCATCCTGATATTGCTGATGACCTAAATAAATTAGCAATTTTATGAGACCTTTGCACAAACAGCAGAAACTCCGGCTGACTGGTCAAAAGCCGATTTTTTTGAATTGGCATTCACCTTAATGGGCGGTATTCGGCTGAA
>NZ_JBEBKJ010000160.1:0-2594 GCF_040079455.1 Methyloglobulus sp.
TCAATGCTTCCATCAAGCTGTGGGTAGCCCTGACTAATTCAACTACCTTCCTAGAGTACCAACGGAAATATATATGTATCTTTACGTAAACACTCTCAACTCACTTATCCACAACTAGACATCTCAGATGCGGATACAATCTTTAAGCTTCCGCCTATTAACGACAGAAGGTATAGTACTGATTGTCTTCTTCGCCTTAGTTGCTGTAGTTCTCGAGCAAAGTTTTAGAGAAAGCGCAGAGCAAGCACTCAAAGAACGACTACAGGTTCAAATTTACTCACTATTATCGACCGCCGAACTGAAAAATTCCGGTGAATTGGCTATCCCTTCTAACTTACCTGAACCCCGTTTTGCCAACCCCGGCTCAGGGCTCTACGCATTCATCCAGCAGCCCAAAAAAAACCTAGTTTGGCGTTCACCCTCGTCGATAGGGCTAGAAGTGCCCGTTCCGCCGGAAAAATTAGGCGCGGGTAACACCTACTTCCTGTATGGAGATCATGGTCGCTATTTTCTCCACTACGACATTATCTGGCAAAACATTACTGGCGTTGAAAAAGAATATATATTCACAGTAGCCGAAGATTCCGAATTTGTCAGCCAACAGGTAGACCGCTTTAAAAAAACCTTACGCTTCTGGTTATTTATTATTGGCATCATCTTGATTTTTCTACAATTTGCATTGTTACGTTGGTGCTTAAAGCCCATACGGATTATCGTTACTGACTTGAATGCGATTGAAAAAGGTGAAAAAAACCTATTGGATGGTGAATATTCAACAGAATTACAAGGTCTAGCCGGAAACTTGAACGCTTTCATTACCCACGAACGCGCTCACCTGGAACGATACCGGAATACCTTAGCAGATTTGGCACACAGTCTGAAAACCCCGCTAGCCATCCTGCGCGGCTGCACCGAATCGTTCAGCGACAACAAAGAGACGGTACAAGAACAAATCTCCAGAATGGATAAAATCATTGAATATCAATTACAAAGAGCCGCTGCCAAAGGTGACCATAAAGCCAGTAAAGGCATCGACTTATCAATTTTTCTCAACAAAATAAGCACTTCTCTTAACAAAGTCTACATAGACAAAGCCATTGCCTTCGATACCAGCTTACCCGAGCAATGCCAGATTTATTTTGAAGAAGGCGATTTATACGAAATCGTTGGCAATCTAATGGACAATGCTTGCAAATGGTGTCGCCATAACGTGAAAATCAGTGTCATCCAAAACCCAAGAAAAGACCGTCGTAATTATACCCTACTCATAAAAATAGACGATGACGGCCCAGGCATTCCTGATGGTAAGCTCAACGAAATTCTGAAACGCGGTGTACGTGCCGATGAAAACATTCACGGACATGGCATCGGCATGACCGTGGTTTATGATTTAGTTGGCATGTTGGGTGGGAAATTGGAAGGCAATAAGAGCAGCGAGTTAGGAGGAATGAGTTGGAGGGTTTATTTACCGTGACTGTTTGATAGATTTAATTTTAAAGTAATTAACATCCCTACTGAATTCACCAATGATTCTTGGACGAATGCCACAATTAGTAATCGAGACAACCCATTGTTTCAGTATATGTTCCTGACGCTAAAACACGCCCTTCTTCCATAGTCAAACACTGATCCATATACACTAATCAGGACACACAACTGAAGTATTCTACAAAGAAAAAGGTGTCTCTGATGACAAACAAAACCAGAAAAACTTATACCGAATAATTCAAGCCAAGTGATGAAAAGGACAGTAAATGCATTAAGGGGATCTCTAATAATCCCCTCTCCCTCAGGGAGAGGGCTAGGGTGAGGGTTGTAATTGCTTGATTTTAAATCCCTCATCCCAACCTTCTCCCAGAGGGAGAAGGAGCTTTTTGAATTTTTAGAGATCCCCTTAAGTTGAATGGCAAACTAAAGCGATTCCGCGGTGAAGTTATTGAACTGAAAAAGAAGCTGGCACTGACAGAGGGGCATCATGAAATCCTAAAAAAGCAGCGGCTTACTTCGCCACCCAAACGTTGTGAAGTACGCCTGGATTAATACGCAGAAAAATCAACACACCTTCAATGTTGATGCGATGTGTGCGATGCTTGGTGTGGCGAAATGGGTATTATGGGTGGAAAAAAAGCCCTCAATCCGCGCGCGAAATAGAAGATGCTAGACTGACAGAACTGATTAAAAATCCTTTAATGAAAGCCGTCGGAACTACGATAGGAAACGGATCCGGGCCGATTTAAAAGCACGGGGCGAAAAAATCAGTAAGCGTCGAATTAGCAAGTTAATGTCGTGCGCGGGGCTGTGGTGCAAAACGCGCAAAAAATTCAAAAAATTTAGGACTAAAGCATCGGCCAAATTGAGTGTTATCGATTACCTGGCTTTTTACAACGGAAAACGGTCACACTCAAAACTAGGCTACCTATCCCCACTGAAATTTGAGCGGCATTTTTATAAGCAAGCTGTCTAAAAAGAGATCCGGTTTTAGTTGGTCATTACATAATGAGACCTTTGCACGACCTCAAGCCCCAAAATGGGTAAAATAAGCCTTTATTCAAGTTCGAGCAATAGCCTATGTCCTGGAAGAACCTAGCCCAAAC
>NZ_JBEBKJ010000161.1:0-2222 GCF_040079455.1 Methyloglobulus sp.
CGGCAACCATGCTGTTTCCATGATTTTGGATCAGCCTTTATGAAGCAATATTGGCAAGCTCTCAAAAGTCGTCCAAGGATTGGTTTTGTTGTTTTCGGACTGTTGGCTACCAGCCTGTTGAGTGGTTGCGCCACCGATCCGCCGCAGTTACCACTTCCGCAAGCAAAGCACCATACCAGTAGGCCGCACCATAACTACCGCAATAAGCAAGCGTACAACCGTCCCTATCGGGTCAGGGGCGTTACCTATTATCCGATGGCATCCGCTCACGGTTATAGCGAAACAGGTGTTGCATCGTGGTATGGTTCGGAGTCGGGTTCTAAAACGTCCATGGGTTCGCACTTCTCCCCGCATGGCTATTCGGCGGCGCACAAAACCTTGCCGTTGCCCAGCAAAGTCCGCGTGACCAACCTGCACAATGGCCGATCAATCATATTGGTCGTCAATGACCGTGGCCCATTCAAGCCAAACCGCATTATAGACCTGTCGCATGGCGCGGCAAAAAGGATCGGCCTTAATGGCCTGGCAAAGGTTAAAGTCGATTATCTGGGCAGTGCTGATTAGAAATCTCTACACTGTTTTTGCACATGGAATGTACAGCGATTCAGCAGCCGATTAATAAATCGGCTGCTGATTTCGTTTTATTGCGCGGTTATCGTTACAGTTGCTGGTCGAGTCGTCACGCCATCCAGAGTCCAGGTGTAAGTAAACTGAAATACACCGCGTTTAGATTCCTGAAGTTGTGCTTTGGTTGTGCCTACGCCCGTTAAGCCATAGGTAAAATAACCGTTTGTAGCATCAAAAGCTGTTATTGCTAAAGTGCCTGCACCCGTTCCGCCTATCCGCGCTGGGTTGTTTACTACAGTGAAGGTTCGATTATTATAAATTTTTGGTAAATCGTTAAGGCTTACGTAGCCTTTGCCATTTTGGCTGGCGCTACTATTAGCCTTAAACGTATAGCTATCATCAACGGCTTTTAAGACATTCAACTTAACAAACGCAGTGTTTGAATCAAAGCCGTAGTTGTCTTTGACGTTATAGGTAAATTGCTCTTTACCGCCAAAGCCTGCTTCTGGTGTATACATTACGCTACCGTCCGTGTTGACCGTGACCGTGCCATGCGTTGGCTGAGATACGATTTTTACAGACGCAGGATTTATGCCGACCTTTGCTGAAACCTTATCGTTTGCCAGTATATTAATCGTAACGTTTTGACCTTCGGCGATAGTGGCTTTGTCATTTATCGTAACCGCCCAACCGGAAAGTTTAAATAGCAAGCCTGCTTGGTTAGCACCCCCGCTATTAGCCGCATAATACAACGCGCCGTTATTATCCATAGCACTCGCAGTGGTTTGATACATAACATCAGCCCCTATAAATTCGATAAACGAATAAACCCCGTTTGGATCGACCTTATATATACCGCTATAAAGACTGCCATCCTTACCTACCATGACACCCGTCGCAGTGCTGGCGCCCCATGCAAAGCCTGTGCTTTCGTCTATCAAGCTAAATACCTCGTTAGCATCTAACTTGAAGATGGTTTCCCTGCTAGAATCATTATGATAAACAGCCCCATACAATACCCCGTTCTTATCCAGAGCCAATGCTCCCACAGGTGCGGAAACTCCGGATTGGGTTAAATTATGCAGTTCATAAAAATTACCTTGCGGGGTAATTTTAAATATGACCGCCTCATACATGTAAGAAGCACTTGTATCTGAAAATGCAGAACCATAAACACTACCATCCGATCCTACAACAACACCGGATACGAACGACCCAGAATAATAATCCCTTAAATGATAAGGCCCAGTGAATTGGTGGATCCGGCTATACTCCCCGGTTGGGGTGATTTTATACACGAATTCAAAATGAGATTGACCGTCCTCAAACATATAACCTAAGCCGTACAGGTTACCGTCAGGCCCTAAACTGAGGCCACCAATCGGATACCCTACCTGCCCTTGTCCGTCGTCAAAATCGTGCAACACTTTTTGCGTACCGTCTGGTGCTATCTTATAGACTGCACCCTTATTAAATTTGCCGCCAGATTTGATCGTGCCATACAGGCTGCCATCACTAGCCAGTGTTATGCCACCATCTGCATCCTGACCCAGCGCGCCGTTAGTGCCGTCAAAATGGAAAATATCGGCATAAACACCATTTGGTTTTACTCTATAGACCGTGCCTTTATTGTATTTGCCACCATATTGGTTGGT
>NZ_JBEBKJ010000162.1:0-2189 GCF_040079455.1 Methyloglobulus sp.
ATGGACATGCTGAAGTCGAATCCAGAACGCATACGCAGCTTCTTTCAGGATAAGAGAGTCAAATATGCAGCTTAAAACTTCTAAAGGCCGGATCAATAACTGCCAATCGCTAATTTGTTTGAGTCGGTGATAGCTAATATCATCAATAATCTGTGCCATAGTGTAGGTTCCGATTTCGCTGGCATGTGCCATGATCGCCTCCAGGCGGAACCCGATAGCGACAGTAACGATGACTTGTTGGCGGCGATCAATATCCTCAACCAAATGAATGAAGATGGCCGCCATAAATTACCAGCCAATGTGCCAATCGATTTTATTCCCCAAAAAATGAAAGCGATGGTTATGCAAGGCAAAAAACTCAATAAAGCCGCCTGGGAATGCGCCTTGATGACGGCAGTGTGTGACCAAATTAAATCGGGCAATCTTTCTGTCAAGCACAGTAAGCGGTTTGCCACGCTCGATGCCTTTTTTATCCCTTATCCCGAATGGGCGGACAAGCGTGAGGCCTTTTTTGCCCGTGCGGGCTTACCTGCAAACCCGAATGAGGTGGAAGAATATCTGACTAAACGGCTGAACAAGGCATACGATGATTTTTTGCAAGGTTTGCCGCAGAATTCCTACGTGCAGGTGGACGAAAAAGGCTGGCAAGTCTCGTCTGATCCAAGCGAAAAACTAGACAGCGGCACTTATAGCCGCTTGGATTCGTTACATGCGTGGCTTGGTAAGCACATGCGCACGATCAAGTTGCCGGACTTGTTGATCGAGGTGGATAACGAATTACAGTTTTCACGTCAATTTATGCCTTCGGCAGATAAAGAGCGCCCTGGCGCACAACAGGTGTGTGAAGTCTTGGCGTTGCAGGTTTTTAAACAAGGCTGGCGTGAACTGACGGATATAGCTGTACCTTGCCACTACCCGGTGAAAGGTATCGTGGTATTGGCTATTCAAATATAAATCGAGTTCTTCTTGCTCAGTTTTTAATAACTGAGGATCTATATTATCGAATATGGTCGGCAACACATCCGCTTTGTTGATGTCTTCACTTAAAAGCACATCCAAGATTGATTTATACCGGATCAACGATTGCCTGACTTGCCGCCGCCGTTTTTTCATGAAATCGTCAATTTCATTGTCGGCCCGGTTGTAGACTTTATTCACCAGCTTGTCGTACATTTCGACGACCGTATCAAAGGTGTCTTGGTACAACTGGTTCAGAAAACAAACCAGCACGGCGTAACGGCGTTCCGGCTTCAACTGGCGTAACCGAAAAATAGTGCATTGGCGGGCAAAGCGTGCAAGACTCCGTTGAAAGTTATTGTTGAGCCAGGACAGGTCAACGGCCAAAACACCTGTGTTCTCTATAAGTTCAATTCTTGCCGCCAGTTTATTGAATGCCGATGGTGACGGGAGGCCGGGCGGCTGTTTAAGGCTATGCAGCATGGAATAAGCATTATTCTCTGTCACCAACAACTGGTCTAACGGTTGCTGCGTGGTTACAGGTAAGGCTTGGTAGATTTGGTCATAAATTACATCTCTCGCGGCTTGACGTTGAGTTTGGATGATTCGCTGCAATGTGTCCAGGGCAGGCTCTAAAATATGGTTGGCTTTCAGATATTCCCTCATCCTGGCAGTGATAGCCCCAGTCTGTTCCAAACTATAGGACAGTTTGAACGCATAGCTTTCAACTTCCACCACGGCGGTGTTAAATTGGCGCAAACCCAAAAAATTGCGAATAGCTTCTTGATGCTCGGAGATAGTCGGTTGCCGGTTTGAATAACGGTCAATGAGTTGTTCATCGATTCCCAATTGCAGCGAAACAAAGGCCAGTATTTCTTGGTTAACCTCAAACGGCTTTTGGTTGGGGAAAATATTAAGCAGCCGGACATGCGCCAACTGGTAAGCGAACCCCAGTCGGGTATGGTCATGGCGACACTGGTTTACAACATCCAGATCGTGGTCGGAAAATTTAGCAATGCTGACTAATTGCTCTCGATTGCACGAAATATTACTCATTAGCGCTTGAATTTGATTGTTCGGAAATCAAGTGTTTTTCGGCAACCTGTGGGCATGGCTTTACCAAACTACAAAAATATGAAATGGTTTAATTAAACAGGACACTTCTAGAGGCAGATTTATAATGTCATTAGAGGTGACCATGAATATGAATAACATTCAAACGAAACGACCAA
>NZ_JBEBKJ010000163.1:0-1973 GCF_040079455.1 Methyloglobulus sp.
AGGGCTAGGGTGAGGGATATAATTGCTTGATTTTATTACCCTCATTCCGGCCTTCTCCCAGAGGGAGAAGGAGTTTTTTGAATTTTTAGAGATTCCCTACAATTTATTTTTGATAAGATACCGGATGTATGAAATTGAAATACTATCGCAGAGAATTCAAAGCGATGGGAACGCCATGCGATATTCAATTGTTTGCGCGTTCTCAGGCAATCGCAAGTCAAGCAGCGGATATGGCTATTGCGGATGTGCAACGCTTGGAAGCGCTCTATTCAAGATATAGGGAAACCAGTTTTTTATCGGAGATTAATCGAGTAGCAGCCGTTGGTGGCAGTCTTGACGTAGATGAAGAAACCGCTTGTTTGCTCGATTATGCGGTGACCTGTTATGAACAGAGCGATGGCCTGTTTGATATTACCTCTGGGTTGTTACGCAAAGCCTGGAAATTCGATCAAGGCAAGTTGCCGGAGCAAGCGTTCATTGATGAATTGTTAGAAAAAGTTGGTTGGCATAAGGTGATATGGAAACGACCTGTACTGACATTTTCCGTGCCGGGCATGGAAATTGATTTTGGCGGTGTGGTGAAAGAATATGCCGTGGATCGTGCAGCCGCCTTATGTTACACGCAGGGGATAAAGCATGGCGTTGTCAATCTGGGTGGCGACATTAAAGTGATTGGGCCTCGTGATGATAGCAGTCCCTGGCGTGTAGGTATACGACATCCGCGTAGCAGGGACGTTTTGCTAGATACGTTATTGTTGTATGAAGGCGCTCTAGCTAGCAGTGGCGATTATGAACGCTGCATACTGGTCAATGGTGTTCGCTACGGTCATGTGCTAAATCCAAAAACAGGCTGGCCGGTGCGGCATCTTGCTGCGGTTAGCGTAGTCGGCGATTTTTGTGTGGTGGCGGGTAGCGCATCAACGATTGCCATGCTCAAGGAGGGTGAGGGGGCTGGCTGGTTGCAAGAGCTGGGGTTGCCGCATCTTTGGGTTGATGTACAGGGCGTATCAGGTGGTTCGATAGCGACAAGGTCTAAGGTGCAAACGGTTCGATAGGGTGGTTGGAGTGAGTCTTGGATGCGAGAAATACTCAGGAATTCCGACGATTTATTAGTT
Organism: Methyloglobulus sp.; assembly: GCF_040079455.1. Lineage (GTDB taxonomy): Bacteria > Pseudomonadota > Gammaproteobacteria > Methylococcales > Methylomonadaceae > Methyloglobulus. Next base: position 1,116 of record NZ_JBEBKJ010000163.1, read on the forward strand.
ACGTTATTGTGAGATTAAAGTGATGAAAAGAAAACAAGTAGTAATTAATTTTATAGGATCATGCGGTTTGCTATTGGTATGTTTGCTCAGTAGCTTCCACGTACTGGCAGTTACTAACGATCCTTTACAACAATTAGTTAAAGCGAAACCAGCGGCAAAGGCTTTGAAGTTTTCTTCAACCTTCGAAGGGCGTGGCGATGGTGTAACGACTTGCCCAGTAACAGGGGAAAAGGTAACCAACAAAAGTCTTAAGGCAGAGTATTTTGGTCGTACCGTTTATTTTTGTTGCGAAGGCTGTTTAAAAAGCGCTCAGCACACACCAGATAGGTTTGTTAAGCCAACGATGGTAGAACAACAACAAGCTGTAAAAGCTTATGTTGCCAAGGTTCCACAAGCACCGTCTGGGGAAGAGTTTTGTAATGAGTAATTGGCGGCATTGCCAAGCATTCACACTTGATAGTGCCGCTATTTTTGCGAAAGATTTTTCCGGGCTCCTGCTCGAAAAATCAGCAAAAAACTACGCGGCAACCAATGCCTGCGGCTGCCCCAGCCGTCCTGCTACACGCGTTTTATGCCCAACAAGGGGCATAAAACTGGTTGCGCAATGACTCGACGCGATGTCGGAATGCTTTGCAATTCCACTCCGCAAACCGCGCTGCGTGGAATTGCCCAGCCCTATCGCTTCTGGGGACTAAAAATCTTCACTCCGCTCACGCTACGTTTCCAAGATTTTCAGTGAATGAAAGCAATTTGTTCAATGGTGATCTTGCCCCAATCTAGCGGACACTCGGCTAAGAGAGTAATCTCTAAAACCGAGGTAAACAATGAAAACAAAAAAAGAAGAAGCCAGAAAAACGG
>NZ_JBEBKJ010000164.1:0-1944 GCF_040079455.1 Methyloglobulus sp.
GAAACTGGAACAGCTGTATCTGCTGGCAGAATTTCGCGGCCAAGGCCTGGGTGGACTGATGTTAAGCCACGTGGAACAACAGGCACGCTGGCAAGGCTGGCATTCCCTCATCCTGCAAGTCAACAAAGGCAACACCAAGCCTATCGCCATCTACCGCAAAGCCGGTTTTCTCGTGCGTGAAGAGGCGGTGTTTGACATAGGTCATGGCTTTTTCATGGATGATTTTGTGATGGAAAAGCGGCTTTAGCAAAGCGTTTTATGAACAAAAAACCTCGCGCCAGCGAGGTTTTAATTTACAAAAGTTGTCTTGAGTTTTATGCAACCAACCCCGTCGAACTTAAAAACAACTTTTGAAGTTGCTTATGTTTTGAAAAAATCCTAAAAACTTTTGCGCCTGCGAGAATATCCCAAAGCCACCAAACCAAGACCCGCAAGTGCAAACGAACTTGGCTCAGGTACAGAAGTCACCACTGAACCGCCATCAGCAGTTAATCCGGCAACTGCGTCAATTTCATCCTCATCACCATAAAGTGGTTGCAAAGCTTGAGAACCTACTCCTTGCAAGGACACATATTGAAAAGTTGCACCCCCGGCAAGCTTCCATACCGTAGTAAAGCCATCAGCTAGAGATGTATTATCAGCCTCCCAACCTTGCAGATAAACCTGATCCAATACAGCAAGACTCCAATCAGCAAGATTGGTTGAACCTGGAGTGTTCGTTAGGTAAACCGTATATTCAACAGCTTCCTGGGGAAGTGGGCCATGGTCAACAATGGGAAACACCACGGCCTGATTGGCTTGTCCACCGAGATTCCAAATTGTTCCTAGCCACGGCTTATCCTGTGCTGTATTGGTCGAATAGTTAGTCCCTGTATTTTGTAACCACTTGTAATCACGGGCATTCCCATACGCAGTATTTGCTGAGTCAATACTGTATGCGTAGTCCAACTTACCAGTGGTCGTTCCATAAGCGCTGGCATTAGCTGTGATAACACTCCCAAATACAAGACCGGCTGGATCCGCATAGGTACCTGTACTCACTTTTAAATCAGTCGCGCCAGTTCCAATAGTAAAACCTAAGCCAGCAAAAGTAGCGGCACTGGCACCTTGATAAGCTGTGGAATAATTTGCATCACCTGACCCGCTAATAAATGCGGCTTCTGCCGAATTGGCTATCAGTACAAGTGCGCTAGCCAGACAAATTTCTAATTTACTTTTCATTTCAAACTCCTTAATTGAATTTTAAAAATACCAAATATTGCAAATCCTTAATAATTACAAGAAGAAGCAACTGAATGCCTGAATGATTGAGATTAGCAATCTTCCGCCGGGCATTATGTGAAAAGCAAAATTAGTGCCATAAAAAATCCAAATGAAGTTTTTTTTTAAAAATCATATGGTTATAGCAGCTTCTACAAAGCATGCCCAAAAAAATATCTTGTTATTGTAAAGAATTCCGACACTTCAGCTTTAAATGAGCCCAATTGCCAAGAATATTTTTACGATCAGCCTAGAAGAAAACTTGCAAAGCTTTCGTAGCCGCCCAGCCAGCTGCAATCCAAGGCTCATTAGACGTTCAAATATCCTCGAAACCAAATAACACGTTATTTTTTGTTTATGTCTACCGTAAACTGTAAAAATATTCGACTGTTTTCTAATTTCAAATTTGTTCTGCCCGAACAGACATTCGCTCGTTTAAAGGTGACACCTTAAAAACAGCTTTATTTGGATGGTCAAAAAAAACAGGATCAATTCTCCAACATCTCAACAACAATTTCAAAACTAAGCCCCAATCCCCGCGTTATTCCACAGATGGCTTTTTATTTTATTTGGATAAAATTTGTCTGGTATAAATTTGTATGTATCAAATACCCATGCTCGTTATCCAATCTTGTGAAAAAAATAAAACCAAAGTTGCCATACCATGAAAAATGATCGATTAGG
>NZ_JBEBKJ010000165.1:0-1892 GCF_040079455.1 Methyloglobulus sp.
ACCGCCACCTGAAACCAGCACAACTTTTCCCTGCTGTTTAAGGGGTTTTCTTTTGACATACCGTGGGTCTGCATTGAATTCAACAATGTCGCTATGGGCGAGTGCAAAGCCTTGTAGGCTTTCGTTGAGGAGTGTATCAATGCTATTGATGAATTTTTTCATGGAATCGCCTCTTTCGATTAACCCTATGTAGTCGATGCTGAAAAACTCTTATTCATCTGAACAGTAACCTAATAAGGGGACTTTAGTTGATAACTGGGTACGTTGACCGTCATTGACTGCTTTGTTCGGTTCTTGGATAACCTATAGAACCTGTTGAAGCAGTCAAAAATAAAGCTCAAAAAAGCCCTTAACCAGAGCTTTAAGTTCCAGGCCGTGGCGGCCAGCAAGGCATTGATGGGATCCCCCGCTGTTCCTTTAAGGAAATTCCGTGCCAGCCTAAAATCGGCTTTCAGGTGGCCGATGACCGGCTCTATTGCCGCCCGGCGGCGGCAGCGCTTACGTTTTTGGTCGCGCTGGTAACGGCTGTCACGTTTGAGTGGCGGGCCCGGTAGGATAATTTGGGTGTTACCGACGGTTTTGCTGCCCCGGTAGCCCCGGTCACAGACTGCCGTCTCAACTTCTTTGCCCCGGCTGGCGGCCGTGTGTCTTAAGATGTCCGGCAAGGTATGGCCGTCGAAGACGTTATGTTCATGACTGACCACGCCGACGATGACGTTGCTTTTGGCGGTCACCGCAAAAGAGACTTTATTGCCATATTCGTAGGCCTTGTGGTCTTTGCCTTTGGCGATGCAATAAACCTGGGGTTCATGTAAGGAATAAATCTTGTCCGAATCCTGCGGCTGTTGTCCTAGCACGCGTTCGTAAAACAGGAAGTCCTTCTGATAGCGCTCGAACAGCGCGACCTTGGGCAAGGCCCGGCGTAACTCCCGGATCAACGCATGGGCAATGGTGCGCAGGCGTTTGAGCGCCTTTTTGGCCTTGCCACGACGCTTGACATGCCTGAAATGACGCAGGCTCAACCGTAGCCCCTTAACTTCTTGACCATAGGTGCGCCGTTGCTGGATACCATAGGCTTTCGCCAGTTTGTTCAGGCGATTAATGATCTTGATCGCCAACTTACCGTCAGTCGGATAGGTGATATTCTTTTCCTGGACGGTGGTGTCGATGTTGACCGTATCTTCCAAGGCGGCCTTGCCCTGAAGTAGGACGCTAACTTCGAAAATTCGGTTGATGCCGTCAGCACCTATCCGAGTCCTAAATTTGGCCAATTCAGAGCTGTCGCAAGGCGGCTTCAGGCTAAATTCGGTCAAGCCGCAAAATGCTTGGTAGTAAGGGTTGCGTTTGAAGTCCAACACAACATCTTCGTCGCTTAAGTCTTCCACTTGCTTTAACAGCAATAAGCCGGCCATTAACTTAATCGGCAAGGCCGGCCTGCCAACACCCGGACAATAATGGCAACCCAAATCGCGTTCCAGTTCCTGCCAGGGGATGGCCCTGGCCAACACTAACAGCGGGTCGTTCGGATCAAGCTGTAGCAGTAAGTCAGTACCAAACAAATTGGTTTGGTGTCCGTTTGAGGAAGGCATAAGCATAGGCTATCTTTTCGACCGGAAATTAACGGTTATTTTAACATTTTCGGTCGATCAGATCATCAATATAAAGCATATTGCTTATTTATATCAATATGATAGATGGTTTTTCAGGATTGACTAAATAAAATGAAATTTGAGAGTAAAGACGATGAACAAAGGCCGATTAGAGGCATTCAGTGACGGTGTTTTGGCGATCATCGAAGGAGTACACGGAAGCGTAACGCTAGTGGAGCGGTGTACGACGACCCCCGCATAGCCGTAGCGGCCGGGCGTGTTGACGGAGTTGGAGCGCAAGCG
>NZ_JBEBKJ010000166.1:0-1799 GCF_040079455.1 Methyloglobulus sp.
CAGTTGCTCCAATGTTTGATACCTCGCGTCTTCTTTTTCCATACGGATAAGACACAAAATAACGCTATAAGTTCAAACTTTATAAGGCCGTATCTATAAATGACGACAACCAACGCAGTGCGCTGGCTAAGGTCGTCAATGCTATCAGTAAGTTGGACATCACCCAAGCCTGGGGGGAAGGCAAGACTTCCAGTAGTGACGCACAACGGTTTGGCTTGCGCCGGAAAGTGCTGTCACAGACTTACAGCCATACTTTCAGGGATTTCGCTATCGAGTTTTACAGTTTTGTGGCTGACAATTTTGCGTCTTATTATAGTTTGCAACATGAGTGTGCTGACCGCGATGCGCCGTTTGTGCTTGATGGCATACTCTACAATGAAAGCGACCTCAACATCGAAGAGCATTACACGGATACCCACGGCTTTACCGATATAAACTTTACGGCCTTTGCAATGTTGGGCAAGAGGTTTGTCCCCAGAATTAAAGGATTGCACAAGTACGCGATATTTCACATGGATTCCAATAAGGATTACGGGGCGCTTAAGGTGTTGCTGAACAAAAAAGACCGCGCTTTACATCCTGACTGGATTGTCGAACAGTGGGATCGTATGGGGCATTTTTACTGTTCATTGGAAAACGGCCATGTCACCGCATCTACGGCTCTACGGCGGCTGAACGGTTTCAGCGGCAAAAACCATTTTTATCGGGCAAACCGGGAATTGGGGCGGTTGCTCCGTACTGAAAATACGCTGTCCTATATGTCCGACCCTGCGCTGCGCCGCCGAAACCGCCGGGGCTTGCTCAAGGGTGAACAGATTCACGCCCTGGATCGGGATATTAAATTGGGCAAGCGTGGCCTGGTGGACAAGCGCGACTGGCTGGACCAACGCCACTCCTGTAGTTGCCTGACATTGGTGATGGCTTGTATTATTTACTGGCAGGCCAAGGAAATTAACCGCGTCATCCAGGAGCATTTGCCCGATGACGGCAGCATCGATATCTCTCTCATACAGCATGTCAGCCCCATTTCTTGGGATAATGTCATCCTCTATGGGGATTACATCCTAAACTGGGAAAAGGTTAAATTGTAATAGCGTATATTTACGGACGAATATGCACAGCACCCTAACTGGTGGATGCCGTCCAGTTCTTCCAAGGCTACATGGCTTGACAAGGGTGTCGCTTAAACTGCTTTGGGCTAGGTTCTTCCAGGACATGGGCTGTTGCTCGGTCTTGAATAAAGGTCTATTTTACCCGTTTTGGGGCTTGGGGTCGTGCAAAGGTCTCAAGGTATCTATAAATGCCTAACCCCAAATAGGGATTAATAGATTGTAATTCTATTAATGGGGCACTTGAGGGGCTGTTAGAAATTAAAACAGGGCAAAACGGCTGATTTTTTAGCCAGTCAGCAGGTGTTGTTTTGTTGTGGGTTTTATCGGTTTTGTAGAGTGGTGATAGGCGCGTATTTAGGTAAAAATCCGGCCTGTGTTGTTGCGTGTTGCTGTGTTGATTTATTTGGAATTGCCCCGCTAGTACCCCACGAGAAACAGAAAGAGTTTGATTTGTTAGTTAAGCAATTGATTAATATGGCTCCCCCGGACGGGCTCGAACCGCCGACCTAGTGATTAACAGTCGCTATATATCACGTTTGCCGATATTCTTATCAGCTTCTATTTATATCTATATGCATTGATTTTATTATATATTGAGACCTTTGCACGACCTCAAGCCCCAAAATGGGTAAAATAAGCCTTTATTCAAGTTCGAGCAATAGCCTATGTCCTGGAAGAACCTAGCCC
>NZ_JBEBKJ010000167.1:0-1727 GCF_040079455.1 Methyloglobulus sp.
TGGTTTGGGCTAGGTTCTTCCAGGACATAGGCTATTGCTCGAACTTGAATAAAGGCTTATTTTACCCATTTTGGGGCTTGAGGTCGTGCAAAGGTCTCCTAGAGGTTTGTTTTGCACAAATAAAAATCAACTCAACTCAACTTAGAGGATACCCTCATGACTATAAGGTATAAACTTTGTACTCTGCTCATTATGTTACTAACGGCTTCCGCTCAGGCGGCGGTTAACCCGCCTGTTAGTGCAACGCCGACGGCGAAGGCATATTTTTTGGATACCGTGCTTTGGTCTTACAGCCCGACCACCAAAACCTACAATATTCCAGTATGTTGGGAGAAATTCTCGCAATCTACTGTCGCGGAAAGAGCCAACGTCACAAGTGCAATTGTCAATACATGGCAGAAGTATTCATTGGCAAGATTTACCGGTTGGGGACAATGCCCATTGTCACCATTAATTTTCAATGGCATCAGAATTACCGTTGATAATTTCAATGGCCCACGCGCAGCCCTTGGCACCCAAGGAAATGGTAAAGTTGGCGTGATGCGGCTAAATTTTAGGCTGACGACTGGAACTGGAGTACCGCAAATATGGACTCAGTGTAGATTTAACTTTCCTGCAATAAGCTTAGGTGCATGTATCCAATCGACAGCGATTCACGAATTTGGTCATATTTTAGGTTTAGCCCACGAACAGAACCGATCTGATGATCCCTATTTGCCGATTCCGATATTGAATCCCCTTTGCCACGCAGATGATCCAGATCCACTTCCACTACCTCAAGGCTCTTTTACTACAAAGGGCAATACGTTATTTACAGACTATGACCTTACTTCGGTGATGAACTACTGTCGGTCTAACTATGCGGGTAGGACCGATTTAAGCCCCAAAGACCAATTAGCAATAAGGGTTTATTACGGTCAAATGCCAAGCTATGATAGCCGTACCAGAATATTAAAAGTGCCCCGTATCGCAAAGTATGACGGTAAAATTTTTACTGGCACTTTTAAGTGGATAAGCTCAAATATTTGGCAGCGCGTTGGCGATTTCACGGCTACAACTACGCCTTCATTTTCACCGGCAAAACTCAGTTCTAGCGGAGTTCTGACCATGCCAGGAATTAAATATATTAACGGGGCAGGACATGTAAACCAGATTCTTAATGGTACTTTCAGGCCGGGTTTACTCAAAAATTATTCCGGCAGTTGGACTAGAGTGCAGCCGCTTACCTTCGCGCCTGTTGCAAATTAGAATATAAATAATCAATAGCGGCATTGTGGATAATTTTACTCACAGTGCCGCACTGTTAATTTGCGGTTATCAAGAGGTGAAATGTTATTTCATAAGAGGTATCGTATCGTGATTTTTAAAAAAAAGTTTAATTATTCGACATACTTGTCTTGGACGGCAAAAATAATTGCTTTCATCTTGTTTTTACAACTTTGCGGATATCGCTTCGATGTTTTCCCGCTCGGACAACACAATTGGGGGGACATGTCGGGAGAGCATTTCCCATTATCTAAATCGACAAGGGCTGTTTTATCCATTATTTGGAATTCACTCTTATTTAGTATGTTTGCTACTATTGCCTTATATAAAAAAAAATGCTTTGAAAACACTGGATTTTATTTAGCCTATAAAAAATTTTGGTTTGTCGGTGGAGCTATCTTTTCATTGATATTTCTTATTTTAATTGACTTTATGCCTGCCAATATAGGGAAGTCTTATTT
>NZ_JBEBKJ010000168.1:0-1668 GCF_040079455.1 Methyloglobulus sp.
TTTTCTGGGCTTAACAGCAATGACTGCCCAGCTGGCGAAATTACCGAAGCATGATAACTGGCAACGCAAGATTATGGTGCAGCTAGAAATCGACATGCAACAGGCGATTGTGCTGCTAATTTCAAACATCGTAAGGTCAAATTCTTTAAGCTGCGCTGATTATTTCGACACGCATACCGAAACGCAAAACAGGATTGAGCGTTATCGCCAGCTTTATCAAGAAGTCATGGCTATATTGCCCGTCAATATATTGCCTTATATCGCCTTGATTAAGACATTGCAGCGTTTGTTGGAAAGTGTCTGAAAATGGAGTCTAGCAAGGTAGGGACATCGAAGCCACGAATTCTCAGATTCTCTACCCAAGGGTACAAACTCAAGCACCATCCGGGCTTGTATCAGTAGTTTCATAAGTTGCCGAAGGTAAGACGCATACGTTATAAATTCGGCCAAGTAGTTGGGATCACCTTCGGCTCCGCTCAGGGTACGTTACCGTGGCGTTCCCTGAGCGGACTTGTAGCCGATGGGCATAAATGCTGAGCGGAGTCGAAGTAGTCGAAGGGAAATTAAACTGCACAAGGCCGGATCAATGATATTTCCTCAAGCAGGAAAAAGTGCTTATGAAACTATTAATATCTACTCGCTTTTGATTAAACTCAATAAATTCAACTCCGTGAGATAACTGCAAGTAATAAATCGGTATTAATTCACCTCAAAATTAGTAAAACTTAACTTCTTTTTGTTGTAGTTTTATCTACTATAAAGATGAGCCTGACAGTCAGGAGGGAAACGGCACTGGATATTTTTATCCCACCTTGGCCGGTTTTCAGTATTGAGGTTATGCTTAATTATGTGTCAGTGGGTATCTCTCATTGTCCTATCTTAAACTTTATGTGCCTATCTGGTACAGGGGGTTGATATGGTTATCTTACAGTTATTCTTTCATGCCATGATGGCAATCTTCCAATTTGTATCCTTTTTGGTAATCGCTTTTGTTGCAAGTAATATCTTTAAATCTGGATCTTGAAATAGTCATTAAATTCGCTTCCAGCCGGACGGGGCATGTTGCCCCGTTCGTAGGTTTCGGTAGGGTTCAAAGCCCCATCCATCGGCAAAACGTGAGTGACGGGGTAACATACCTGTCTCTTGATCACATTTTTATTAAAAAAATTTCAACTATTTGATTTATATTAACTTTATAAGTAACCCACTAAAATAAATTAATAGTCTGTTCCTAGACAAATGTTACATAGCCAGAAAAATAGGGAAAATTGGTGGCAGATTAATCTTAAAACCCTCGTTTTCCCCTTTGTAATCTCGTAGATCGTCTGTTTTAGTGAAATTGTGATTAAGAGACAGGCAAACATGCCCTGTCCGGCTGGATTTTTTGATGCCTAAACGCACCCTACCTAACTAAAATTACCGTTTTGAAACGGCCAATTTTATAGCCACGCCAATATCCGTCGGTGAATTCACCACTTCAACTCCAGCCGCCTTAAGTGCAGCCACCTTACCTTCTGCTGTACCTTTGCCACCCGTGACTATCGCCCCGGCATGCCCCATTCGCTTACCGGCAGGTGCAGTTTGTCCAGCGATATAAGCTACGACGGGTTTGGTGATGTGGGCTTCGATGTATTCGGCAGCGGCTTCTTCATCACTGCCGCCGATCTC
>NZ_JBEBKJ010000169.1:0-1645 GCF_040079455.1 Methyloglobulus sp.
GTCAATGCTTCCATCAAGCTGTGGGTAGCCCTGACTAATTCAACTACCTTCCTAGAGTACCAACGGAAATATATATGTATCTTTACGTAAACACTCTCACTTTTACTATTTAGTTGGAACAAGCTTACTTGGTTACATAGTGTTTTATGTCCTCGAATCAAGTTTAGGTTTTCCAATCGGTTCAGATTCAAGCATGCTGTTCGGCTGTGAAGATATGTTTTCCGAGACCGAGCGATTAGTGTATTCAATCATGTATTATGTAATTTGGCTCAGCACATTATTAACTATTCCATTCTTCTTCGGCGAATGCTTTAAAAATCAGCAGTTTTATGAAAATTTTATCATCGCTTGGCTAATTGTTTCGGTTTCTGAGTCAATGCTATATCATGCCCTTTTTTGTGGTGGATGGGTACCTGATGGTGGATCATTTGTAAAACACATTATTTTTATTTTGGTGCTAACTCTACTTCCTGCAATTTATCAGCACCAGAAATCTTAAAAAATGAAGAAAATTACATGTTTCTACCTTCAACACAACTAAAAAATCCTCGGCGTGACGGGGTATGTCTACCCCGTCACTCACGTTTCTTCAATGATGGCGTTTTTGAACATCTTTGAAATCTTACGAATGGGGCAACATGCCCCGTCCGGCTTGAGGTAATAAAACGAGCAGATGGTTGGTGGATATTCAACACCTACAAATACTTTTACTATTAATCTTAGACACCAAAACGAATGGCGTTTGAATTTGTTTTCTAAAGGAGTCAAACGCCCACTTTTTAGTATTGATATTATTAACAGGGTTTTCATCTATTACGAAGCTTAATAAAAATCTTATTATAAGTGTGGAGGGGGTGCTTAGTGCCATAGTGTTTTTTTGTATTTTAATGCTTAATTTTGGCTTTCCTGTGGCAAACCCTATAGATATCGAAATGATGCCACGCATACCTGATAACGAAAGATTAATCTATTCAATCGTATGTTACGTAATTTGGTTTAGCATTATATTTACGATTCCATTGTATGTTATGCAATATTTCAAAAATCAGCAGTTTTATGAAAACTATATCATCATTTGGCTGATTGCATCGACCACCTCGGCAATGTTATATAACGCGCTGATTTGGGGTGACTGGTTGCCTGATGGTGGGTTATTTGTAAAGCATATTGTTTTTATTTTGGTGTTAACTCTGCCACCTGCCATTTATCAACACCAGAAATCGTAAAAAATAAGAGAAATTTTGATGTTTCTACCGACACCACAATTGGAAAAACCCTTTATGTTCAAATAACTGGGGTCAGAATAAAGTTAAATGCCTAACCCGCAAGTCGAAACCGTTTACGGGTTTCGACGAATGAACTTTGTTGGGTTTGTTTTGTGGCGGAACGCCTGTCGGCTTCCGCCCTACAGCTCTTGATACCTACAAATATTTTTACGATATTCATTAAATTAAATAGAAAATAATGCGGCGTTTCATTCCTATAGGTACGAATTAGATTCGTCGCATTTCCATCTTGTTTCTCATAACAACAAACTTTTACTATGGGGAATCTCTAAAAATTCAAAAAACTCCTTCTCCCTCTGGGAGAAGGCCGGAATGAGGGTAATAAAATCAAGCAATTATATCCCTCACCCTAGCCCTCT
>NZ_JBEBKJ010000170.1:0-1636 GCF_040079455.1 Methyloglobulus sp.
TCAGATGTGTATAAGAGACAGGTCTTATACTGTGCAGGTGGCGGAAATTATCCGTGAGTACCGTGTTTCTCTCTAATATGGCACCTAACGGAACACAGTCATTTGGCACACTTAAGATATTTCACAAATGATGCCGCGTAGTCTCTTGATACGTGGCCTATTGGTTTTCTCTGGGATTTGCTGCCTGGCTGCGATATTGGGCAGCGTTTATCAAATGCAGGCAACCGCCGCCGACTTAAAGTCACATCCTGCACCGGGGCGCATGGTAAACGTCAATGGGCTGATCTATCACTTGAACTGCACAGGAACAGGTTCGCCAACGATTATTTTGGAAGCTGGTTTGGGTGAAAGCTCGTTAAGCTGGTATCCGGTTCAAGCTAAGCTCTCCCAAACAACCCAAGTTTGCGCATATGATCGCGCCGGGCTTGGATGGAGTGATCCGGCGGACGAACCCATGTCACCTGAGCAAGTCGCAACAAACTTGCATACCTTGCTTCGCAATGCGCCAATTACTCCACCTTTTGTGCTGGTTTGCCATTCACGCGGCGGCATATTTTGCCGTCACTATTATCACCAGTTTACCCAGGAAGTTAAAGGCCTAGTACTTGTTGATTCTACGCACGAACAAGGCGCTTTTCGGGAGTATCCTTATGTGCAAGCAGACTATCTTAAACAAGGAATCCAGATTGCCATTGCGCCTTTGCTTTCCCGTATCGGGGTTATTCGCTTGATGGGCTGGGCAAACGCCGACCGCCTACCATCGCCTTTGCCTGACGACATTTTGGCGGCAAAATCAGCCGTTCAAAACCGTACTGACACCACCCTTGCCGTCATCAACGAAATAACCGAAATGCGGAAAGGCTTGGATCCATCCACACCACCGCCAGCTTCACTGGGCAACCTGCCGCTGGTGGTGTTGACTGCTGGCAACGGAATAGACATTGTGTTAGCTGAACGTGAAGCCAAGACATCGAATGGTTCGGTAGAAAATGCCGTGGCTGTTGCCCGTATTGAACGCACGTCGCATGAAGAATTGGCCGCCCTTTCATCAAACAGTAAGCATGTCATAGCGGATAGGAGTGGGCATTTCATTATGTACGACCAGCCTGACCTGTTGGAAAGCAATGTATTGGAACTACTGAATTCTGTTCGTTGCCTGTCCGCGCATGATTGTTGAAGATGATGACTTACCAATATGCCCACTAAGCCAGTGAAATATAGCCAGTTCGGTTCCGATAATGGGCAGATAGTGATTTACTTCCACGGTGTGCCAGGATCTACGGAAGAATGTGCCATTTTTGATTCTTATGCAAAAGATAAGGGTTTGACGATTATTTGTTTAGCGCGATTTTCTATCGCTTCCGAGATAAGCGGAGAAACATATTATCAGTTTTTGGCCAGAGAGATTTCAGCATTGGCAGACGGTAAGCCGGTAGATTTTATTGGCTTCTCCGTCGGTTCGTTTATTGCCTTGCAAACCAGCCGTTATATGACTGATGGTGTCAGGAGTTTGCATTTGATTTCTGCGGCTGCACCGTTGGAAGCGGGTGATTTTATAAACGCAATGACAGGTAAACAGGTTTTTAAACTAGCCAAGGCATTTCCAGGATTGTTCGTTTTGTTGTCATACTGGCAA
>NZ_JBEBKJ010000171.1:0-1516 GCF_040079455.1 Methyloglobulus sp.
GCTGCCGCCTTTAAGCTCTTTGCCGGTTTTAAGGATAATATTAATGACCCCCGTGGTGGCATCGCCACCATAAAGCATGGAGCCTGGCCCCCTAATGACTTCGATATGGCTTATGTTCTTAACCGGCATCGTCCATGCGAAAGGTTTGCCGCCGATGAAGGTATTTCTTTGGGGAATGCCGTTGATTAAGACCAACACTTGCGTATTTGCCTCGGAATATATCCCTCGAAAGCCGATGACATTATTCGTATTGCCTGCCCTGGCGCTGCTGACGTGGATACCTGGCAGGTATTCCAGGACATCTTCCAACCGCCGCGCACCGATTTTCTCAATGTCCTTGCTGGTCAAAACAGAGGTAACGCTGGGGCTTAGTTTTTGCGGGATTGGGTGACCGGTGGCAATGGACAGCATTTTTTCATTGCCGTAGGTGTCCTCTAAGCCATCGAATTCAGAATTCTCAGCATGGGCGGCTTGAATGAATACCAAGATGAAAGCCCGTAATCTTGGTAGTTTGCACAGCTTCGGGAGGTTAGCCAATAAATCATGCCCTCCTAAGAACCCCCATGTGATAACACACGCAGGAATGATTTACTTAGTTGCGGAAGTGCGGCTTTTCTCGATTTGGCGGTGGATTATAAACGCTAAACCTTAAGCTGATGTTAAGTAAGCGATATTTGTTAGTTTTAAAAGCCAGTTAGCTTTTAAATAACATTCGCAACAGGCAAAGCTGCCCAATTTGTCGTATGAGCCGGACTTTTCATACCCTGCCGCATCCGCCACTTTGCGCTTAGGTTTTCGCTGGCATAGCGTATGGTATGCCTGCCGTGTAACCCAATATCCGTCAGAACAAATGACCGCTTGGCCTGTGAGTACGGTGGTGAATAGTCCGAAGCATAATACAGAAGAGTGTATTAAACCTATTTCCGATTAAACACCATCAACGATTCATAGCATTGGAACACGAAATCTATATATCAGCCTGAATTCGTGCCAAAATAACAGTAAATCACTTAACACCAAGAGGTGGAATATGAACGCAGTCGCTTTAACCAATATGTCCCTTGAAGAAAAGCTGGCAACGATGGAACAAATCTGGGACGACCTCTGCCAGCATCAAAACGTGCAATCGCCCGATTGGCATCAGGGTGTACTGCAAACCAGGGAAAAAAACCGTCTGGCAGGACAAGAACAACCGATGGATTGGCAGGAAGCTAAAAAGGCAATTCAAAACCGAACCCAATGAATTTAAAGATCCTGCCATCGGCCAATGAAGACTTAATCAACGGCTACCATTTTTACGAAGGGCAATCCCAAGACTTAGGCAGTTATTTCCTCGATTCGTTATTCTCGGATATCGATTCTTTGCTGATCTACTACGGCATACAACAACAATTTTTCGGAAAATATTACCGTTTGCTGTCCAAACGTTTTCCGTTCGCGGTTTATTACACTGTAGAAAATACAGACATCATCGTTTACGCTGTGTTGGATTGTCGGAGTAATCCGGCTTGGATAG